>NZ_JBYTAG010000026.1:0-83263 GCF_058787995.1 Cupriavidus sp. FW305-27 | reverse complement strand
TACTGATCGTCGCCTTGGTAGGCCTTTACCCCACCAACTAGCTAATCAGACATCGGCCGCTCCTGTAGCGCGAGGCCTTGCGGTCCCCCGCTTTCACCCTCAGGTCGTATGCGGTATTAGCTAATCTTTCGACTAGTTATCCCCCACTACAGGGCACGTTCCGATGTATTACTCACCCGTTCGCCACTCGCCACCAGGCCGAAGCCCGTGCTGCCGTTCGACTTGCATGTGTAAGGCATGCCGCCAGCGTTCAATCTGAGCCAGGATCAAACTCTTCAGTTCAATCTCTGTGTGGACCCGAAGGTCCTCGCTCTTTCGAGCGGTCGCTCACTCTCAGAAAACTGACTGACCAGATCCGAAGATCCAGTCACGTTTTGCTGTGCGAGCACTGTATAACTTGTAAAGCTAAAAGACCGAAGTCTTCCGCATCCGTTATCAAGCGCCCACACTTATCGGTTGTTTGGTTGTTAAAGAACCCGCCCTTTCGGGCCGCATCCGGCTTTGCCGTTTGCGTTGCTGCGTTTTGTTTGCAGCGGAGAAACGAGACTATAAAGAAGTTTCTGCGATTAATCAATCATTTTCGAGAAATTCTTTATTCTGGAAGGCACACTCTTTCGAATCGAGTTAATCCTTGCAAGTCTTTTCCCACCCCCGTTGCGCGGTGCCTTGCGAACGAGGGGGCGAATCTTAATGCCTGGATGCCTGCCTTGCAAGCGTTTTTGAAAAGAACTTGAATGAGCCTCCTTTGTCACTTGACCACGCCCACCCACGGCCTGCCGACGAGGGCGAACGCCTCATTACGCTTGCCAGCGCTGCAACTCGGACAGGATCTGTTCAGCGAGGAAGTCACAAGGCGGCCGCTTCGACTTTGCGCTGCGCGCCAGCACCAGCTCCAGCCCGGCTAGCCCGGGCAGCCCCTGGGCCTGGCCAAGGATGGTGAAACGGGCCGGAACGGCACATCGCGCGAGCGGCGCCACCGCCAGTCCCGCTTCGACCATGCTGAGCAGGCCGAGCAGGCTGGGACTTTCATAGGACATGCGATAGGCGATCCTGGCCTGCTCCAGGCTGCGGATCGCAATGTCGCGGGCGACGCTGCCCGACTGGAACACGGCAATGGGCAGCGGCCGCTCGCTCCAGATTTCGTGCGCCGCCGGCGATGCGGCCCACACCATCGGTTCCAGCCGGATGAACTCCCCGGACAACCCTTTCACTCGCGTTGCGCAGACCAGGTCGACCGATCCGTCCTTGACCATGGGCGCCAGCGCCACGCTTGGCAGGCCAATGACCTGGATCTCGACCTTGGGATAGGTCGCGGAAAACTTCTTCAGGATCGCGGGCAACAGGGACGAGGCATAGTCGTCCGGCATGCCGAGCACCACGCGCCCGGTCACGTCGGGGCGGACCACGGCCGCCCAGGCCTCGTCGCGCAGGGCCAGCATGCGGCGCGCGAAGCTCAGCAGGACCTCGCCTTCCGGGGTCAGCATCATGTTCCTCGGCCTGCGCACGAACAGTGGCTTGCCCAAAGCTTGCTCAAGCGCCTTGATCTGCATGCTGACCGCCGACTGTGAGCGGTGCACGAGTTCCGCCGCGCGGGAAATGCTGCCGGTATCGGCAACCGCCACCATCATGGCCAGGACATCGAGGTCAAGCGCTTTCACTGGTATCAGAAAAACTGAAGCAACAGATCAATTTTACGCATTTTTCTTAACCATCGGTGCTCGGGCATACTGGTCGAAAACGTTGACCACCTATGCCACACGCGAACATGGACCACCCCTTGCGCGACAGCCTCGCGCGCGAACTGCATGCCCGCCCCTTCCTGCGCATCGGCGGCCCCGCCTCGCTGACGCACTTTGCCATCTATGCCGACGGCGATACCGCCGTCCACCATGCCTTGCTAGCCGACTTGTGCAGGCTGACCGGGCTGGAGGTACCGGCCGACGGCGTAACGCACTATTCAGGGCGTTGGGGCGATCACAAGCAACTGAAGTGGGAGCGGCACACCGAGTTCTCCACCTTCACGTTCGTGGCGCGACGTGGTGACGCGGACTACTTCTCCGACCTGGCCACCGCCCATATCCCGGCCGAGTGGTTCGACAGCTTCGCCGGCAAGCGCCTGGTGGCGCTGCGCATGGAGCTGGTCTCGGGCGAGGCCGCGGCCCATGCGCGCGACCACGTGCGGGAATGGATCGACGGCCCGACCCTGGCGGGCAGCCACGTGCTCGGCGGCGGCGAGGTGTTCTGCGACTGGACCATCCCGCCAGATGGCTTTACGCGCTTCCTGGTCATCGACAACGGCTTCCGCGAAGTGCAAGGCGGACGGCTGCTGCAGCGGCTGTATGAAATCGAGACCTACCGGATGATGGCGCTGCTGGCCTTGCCGGTGGCGCGTGAACTGGGCCGCAGCGTGGACAACCTGCAGCGCTCGCTCGCGCCGCTGATGCGCAGCATGGACACGAGCCAGGGCGGCCGCCACGATGCCGAGCTGCTGGAGCGGCTGACGCACCTGGCGGTCCGCATCGAGGCGCTGGCTGAATCCGGCAACCGCTTCAGCGCGTCGCGCGCCTACGAGAAGCTGGTGCTGGCGCGCATCCAGGAATTGCGTGAAGAGCGCATCGAAGGCATACCGACCATTGCCGAATTCATGGAGCGCCGCTTCGCGCCTGCCATGGAGACGTGCAGGTCGGTCTGGGCGCGGCACGAGCAATTTGCCGGCCGCGTGGCGCGCGCGCTCGACCTGCTGCGCACGCGCGTCAACCTGGCGCAGGAGCAGGACACCACGCGCCTGCTCGAGGGCATGGACCAGACCGCGCGCAGCCAGCTGCGGCTGCAGCACGCGGTCGAAGGCCTGTCGGTCGCGGCCATTTCCTACTACGTGCTGTCGCTGGCGGGCACCGGGCTCAAGGCGCTGCATGCGGTGCACCTGCCGCTGGACCCGGAACTGATCAAGGGCGTGCTGATCCTGCCGGTGGTGCTGCTGGTGCTGCGTGCTACCAGGCGCAGCAAGCATGCCGGGCAAAAAGCGGCGGCGCGGCGCCCGGCTGCGAATCGGGCCGCATAGGGCAGCTAGCCTGCTGTCCCGCCCTGCCCCGCGGCTGCCGTGGCTTGCCGGAGGAGATGCATCGGGCCAAGGCTCTCAATAGCCTGCATCTGCGCCGCATCCCGGACAAAAAGCGAGCCGGCGAACGCCAGGGCATTGACTGCGATGCCTTCCACGCACTCCATGGATCTCGGCACCAGCAGCAGCCCCGCGGGCATGACCAGCAGGTTGTACGGCGCTGACGGGTGCAGGCCGCCCTCGACATCGACCGCGCGCACGCCAACCGCATCCAGCAACGCGCGGTAGCGCTCGCACGCCGTGCACGCCATCTCTTCCACCGGCGCCGCGGACAGATCCAGCGGCGCGAACGCATGCGCAAATGCCAGGCCGGGAACGGCACCGATGGCGCCGGCGATCCGTGCCGACGCCAGCAAGGGACCAATCGGCAGCGCCGGCCCACCCTCGGCGAACGGCAACGGTACGATCTGCAGGTGTTTGTGGGCCTGGCTCGCTCCCGCGACTGCCCCGCCGTTGTAGAAGCCCAGGCTCGGGAACTCCGCCATGCAAGCCAGCAGCGCTTCAAAGTCCGCCACGGTCAGCAGGGATTCCTGCGCTTCGAAGCGGCGCGTGACGATGAGCAGGTGATGCTCGATGACATTGAACTTGTTGAGCAAGGCCACATGGGTGTCGGAGATATCCGCGACAAACAGTTCCGGGTCATAGGGCAGGAATGGATTGCTCCCGGCGCTGCTGGTCGTGCGTGCCTTGTCCTTGCGAGCCAGGCTCGATACCTGGCGGACCAGAAACCGCACGCCACCGTCCTCGATCGCCGCCTCGGTGGTTTCGATCGGGCACAACGCCCCGCTCTGCAAGGCATGCGCCGTCCGCTGCAGGATCGCCGGCCACAGCGTGCCAGGCTGAAGGTGTCGATGGTGCATGGTTGGCTTTCGCTAGCGTCAGTCCTGCTCGCGCAAGAGCATCGCCACGTTGCGCTCCGCGAGCGCCGCGATGGTTCGCGAAGGATTCAGGCCGAGCGGACGCGGGACGATCGCTCCGTCCATGACATACAGTCCCTTGTAGCCAAATACCCGGCCCCTTGCATCGACGACTCCGTCTGCAGCGGAGGTTCCCATGTTGCAGCCTCCCAGCGGGTGCGGTGTGATCAGGTTGTGCCACCGTCGCCAGGTGAGCGGTACCCACGGATCCCCGCCAGTCGCTGCCGAGAGCTGCGTATGCGCTGCAATCATGGCCTCGATGACGGCCACCGATGCCTGATAGGACCAGTCGAGCCGCAGCACACGACGCCACGGTGCGTACCACGTGCGGCCCAGTCTCAGCTGGCCATCGCCAGGGTCCACGCCCTGCCCGAACCAGGGCATCATCTGCTCGACCGGATCGCCGTCGTCAAACAGTCCTCCGACCTCCTTCCACACGGCACGCAGCTTGCGGGAACGCGTTCGCTTCATATGGCGCCGAATGAAGTTGCCTGCGAGGTTCGGGATTCCACCGTCCTCCACGAAGAGCGCCTGTCCGTTCGGGCCGCTGTGGTCCAACAGGTCGATCGCTGCGGAGATGGTTACGCCATGGGAAGGAGAGATCGTCCTGTGGTCATAGTAGGCTGGCGTCACGAAGTCGCCATTGTGCGCCCACCCATATCCCAACCGTGGCGAAAGCCCCGGAAGTGTGCGATGCTCATCCCGACAGCGCAGCAGAAGCTCGGTGCTGCCGATGGAGCCGGCGGCCAGTATCACCCTGGCGGCCGTGACTGTGCCAGGGCTCGTCGTTTCGTTTTCCGGGTCGATCTTCCTGAAGCATACGCGCCAGCCCTGCTGCAGCGGCTCGAGCCGGTCTACCAGGTGCAGCGGAAGAATCTCGGCGCCATTGTCCTCAGCCACTGCCAGGTAATTCAGGTCCAGCGTATTCCTGGCCGATACCTGGCACCCCACGTCACAGTTGCCGCAGTGAACACAAGTGCCCTGCAACCTGCCGTGCTGGTTCATGAATGTCTGTGAATGACGGTCATCGCGGGCGTCTTGCCGTGTGGGGTCCCAATGCTCGGAAAATGTCACCGCCAGCGGCAATTTACGGAAGCGCCCGCCCCAACCGCAGGCTTCCGCCCCCTCGCGCAACAGCCGGGTTCGCTCGCTCAACTGGTTATCCGGCACTTCGCTCACCGCGAGCATGCGCCCGACCTCCTCATAGTGGGCCTGCAGGCCGGCATAGGTAACCTCTTTCGGCCAGCCCTGCTGGAAGGCTTCCGGCTTGGCTTCCACGGAAACGTTGGCGTAGATCAGCGAGCCGCCACCGACCCCGGCCCCGGCGATGACCCATACGTCAGAGAAGGTCCGGATATCGGCCCAGCCATTGAAGCGATTGGCGCGCTCCTGGTTCCACAGCCAGGGGTCGCTCTCGTCGCGCGGGTAAGTCGCGGGGCTCCAGCGCCGGCCGCGCTCCAGCACCAGCACCTTGCGGCCGGCCTGCGCGAGCCGGCACGCCGAGACTGCACCACCGAAGCCGCTGCCGATGACGACGACATCGTAGGCAAGCGCATTGCTCATCATGACGCTCCCTATCGTTGGATGATGATTGGCTTCTCCTCAATCATCCGCACCGCCTCGGGCGGCATTACCTGACCGTCTGCCGGCACGAACCGGGGGCCGGTCGCGCCGGGCTGGGCGCGTATGCGCCAGGTGCCATGGACCTTCGTCAATCGCTTGACGCCCTCGCCCAGCTTCCAATGACGGCAGACCTTCTCCAGCTTGAGCGGGTAGATCGTCAATTGCCCACCCTCGAACCGCATCCGCAGGAAGCATTTGTAATCGGCGATGCGCTGGGAGGAGAACACTTCCTCGGGGTGCAGGCGCCAAAGGGCATTGCCCAACACCATCCATGCGCCAAACAGCAGGCCACCGAGGGCGCCGCCCAGCAGCATGGCCTCGACCACGAACAGCAAGACGGGGGGCGCATTGTCCGCGCCAAAGACATGGAAGTTGAGGCGCATGACGAGCCATAGCAGCGCGACTGCCAGTGCCAGGTGCAGCAGCCCGTGCAACGCGCCGACAACGCACGCCAGGCGCACGCCGCGCCTGACATCCCTGGTCGACAGCGCAGCACAGGTAAAGACAATGGCCGCTGCGAACACCACCGACGCCGGACTGTGCGCCATGACCCGGAACAGTTGGTGGAACACCTCGCCGATATTCCCGAATGTCACTTCGAGCCCGGCCAGCCTGTCGACGAAGCTGCGTTGATCGCGTCCGGGGACAGATACCAGGCTCGCGCTTTGAATGATCCAGTCGAACAGCAAGTACAGGATCGCCACCAGCGCACAGAACGAGAGGTTGCGCGCAGGCAGTTGCCACGCGCGATTGCGCAATTGCCGGGAAGCGGATTTTTCCGGATACGCTGACTTCAGTTCGTAGAACTGTCTGGCCGGGCCCACGACGATAGGCCTCGGCGGATCTGGCAGCAGGTGCGTGCCGTGAAGAAATGCACCGCCGCCTCCGCAGGTGATGCGATGCGGTCCCGCCGTGCCCTCTCGCGGCACGTAATGCGCGTAGTGGTGCGAGTTGCCGGCCAGCACCAGCGCGAGCCGGTCGCCCAGCATCCCCTCGATCTCGCTCAGGCTCCGGAAGCGCGGCGTCTTGGCCTCGATCGAAGGTACGGCCCGCCGCTCGCCGCGGCGCACGCGCTCCATCTCGTCAATCCAGCTCGCCTCGGGCGCGCACAATACGACGCGGTCACCGGGCTGCAGCGCCGTGTGCATCTTCTGGAAGTACTCGCGCTGCGGCCGGTCGATCTCAGACTCCAGTTGCAGGTCCAGGCCCCAGACCCACCAGCCGCCGGGCAACTGCAAGGCATAGTAGCCAGTGCGCTGGCGTGTCTCCCAGCCGCCCACGGGCTTGCCGCTGCAGAACAGGCGGGCGAAGCCACGCAGGCCATCGTACCAGTCGTGATTGCCAGGCGTGGCGACCATCCACGGCGCATCCGGCAACTTGATCGGCTGGTCGCTGTATGCGGGGCGCACGATCTCGACCGGCGCAGGGAATGCCGCCCGGAAGGGATCGACGAAGCGTGTCCGATAACCCTCATGGGCAGGGGTCGGATACACCTGGTCGCCACCCAGCAGCAGCACCTTTGCCCGTGGCAGCGTCACGCCTTGCTCGCGCAGCGTCACCGCGTGACTGACGCACAACGCCATGGAGTAGGTCGAGTCCCAACCGTCGCCGGTGTCGGCCAGATAGTCGACCCAGACACCGCCGTGCCCGTCGGCGGGCACCGGGAGCGGCGGGTTCGGATTCAGCGTGGTGAGTGCCGCCTGCACCATGCGCTGGTCGGCAAAGGCGCCGATCGCCATCGCCACGGCAACCCGCATGGCAGTGAACGGCAGCTGTAGCGGGCTCAGCCAGTTCACCATGGTTCTTTGGGTGTAGAGTTCCACGCGCCCGGTCGCGGCAGACGCGGAAGCGATCGTCGCGGAGCCGGCAGCATCGGCCGCAGCTTGCGAACCACCCGGATATGGCGACTCTGGTGCTGACCCGGAATGTTTCATCGCCTTACCCCCAAGACTTCCAGCTCGTCCGCAAGGATCGGGGCGCTCGCGCATGCTGGCGCGAGTGCCAGCCGTTGCCAATGGCCCTACGCCCTCACCCCCTCAACATCTCCGCCGCTTCCGCAATCGCCCTTCTGATCCGTGTGTACGTGCCGCACCGGCAGATCACGCAGCTCATCTGGTCGGCGATCTCCGTCTCCTTCGGATTCGGGGTGCGCTTGAGCAGCGCGCTCGCCGCCATCAGTTGCGCGCTCTGGCAGTAGCCACACTGCACCACCTCGTGCTTCAGCCAGGCCGCCCGCAGCGCGCTCGCCTCGGGGCCGTCGAGTCCTTCGATGGTGACGATCTTCTTGCCTTCCATCTCGCTCGCCTGGTGCTGGCACGACAACACCATCTTGCCGTTGACATGCACCGCGCAGGCGCCGCACACCCCCACGCCGCAGCCGAACTTGGTGCCTGTCAGCTTGAGCTCGCAGCGCAGCACCCACAACAGCGGCGTGCAGCCGTCCGAGCGGACTTCGACGCTCTTACCGTTGACACTGATCTGATGGTCTGGCATCGCAGGCTCCGGAAGGCGGCAGGGTCTTCAGCAGCGGCAGGTCGCGCAGGCGCTCGCCGGTCGCATGGAACAAGGCGTTCGCCACCGCCGGGGCGATCGGCGGCGTGGTGGACTCGCCCACGCCCTGCGGCGGGCGCGTCGAAGGCATCACGTGTACCTGGATGTCCGGGCAGTCTCGCAGGCGCATGGCCGGAAAGGCGGTGTAGTAGTCCTCCTTCACCTTGCCTCGCTCCAGCGTGATCTTCTGCCACAGCGCTGCCGACAGCCCGAACACAATGCCGCCCTCGACCTGCTGCTCGATCAGGGTCGGGTTGACCGGCATGCCGCAATCGATGGCGCAGAACACGCGATCCACGCGGACCTGCCCCATGTTGCCTACCGACACCTCGGCGACCTGCGCCACCACGCTGCCGAACGACTCGTGCAGGGCCACGCCGCGCCCCATCTTCGCCACGCCAGGCTGCTTGCGCAAGGGCTGGCCCCAGCCCGACATCTTTCTTGCCTGCTCCAGCACCGCGCGCTGGCGCTCATCCCTGAGCAGGCTCATGCGGTAGTCGAGCGGGTCCACCCCGACCGCCACCGCCAGCTCATCGACAAAGCTCTCCATGAAGAAGGCGTGGTGCGAGTGCCCCACCGAGCGCCAGTAGCCCACGGGGATGGCGAGGTCCACGGTCTGGTGGCCGACCCACACGTCCGGCCAGTCATAGGCCTGGTCGAAGGCGCCCTCCGCCGTGGACTTGTCCAGCCGCGACAGGAAGATGTCGGGCAGGCCGAAGTTGCGTTTCGCGACGCCCTCCAGCACTGACTGGCTGGCCGAGACATTGCGCACGGCGATGACCTTTCGGTTTTCGTCGAGCCAGGCCTCGAAGCGCGACACGCTGGCCGGACGGTAGAAGTCATGCCGCATGTCCTCGGGGCGCGACCAGATCGTCTGCACCGGCACGCCCTTGCGCCTGGCGGCAATGGTGGCCGCCTGGCAGATGAAGTCGACTTCGAGCCGGCGCCCGAAGGCACCGCCGATGAATTGCTGGCGCAGTTCGACCTTGTCGGTGTCCAGCCTGAGCGTCTTCGCCACGCAGCGGCGAGCCAGCCCGGGCATCTGCGTGGCAGCCCACACGATGGCGCGGTCCTCCTGGACCAGCACCGTGCAGTTGACCGGCTCCAGCGCGGCGTGAGCGAGATAAGGCGCCGAGTACAGGACCTGGATGGCGGGCTTGCCCTGCTTCATGGCGCGCCCGTTGCCATGCTCGTACCAGACGCGTGGGTCGGCGGCGTCGAGCGCCTTCACCAGCGTATCGCGGATGCCGTCGCTCGACAGCTTCGCCGCTTCGCCCTCGTCCCACTTGCACTGGACCTTCTCCACCGCCTGCATGGCGATCCACGCATCGCTGGCGATCACCGCCACGCCGCCGCTGCCGCCCTGGAGCGGAGGCAGCGCGACCAGGTCGAGCACGCCGGGCAACTTCTTTACGTCGTCGGGCGGGGATCCCCGCAGCGTGCCGCCCAGCGTCGGACACATCTGCACGCTGGCGTAGACCATCGCGTCCGCCACCACGTCGATACCGAAACTGGCTGTGCCGTGGAGCTTGGCAGCGGCATCAAGGCGCGCCGCGCGGGTGCCGATGAGCCTGTAGCTGGCCGGATCCTTCAGTTCGGCCTTGCGAGGCAAAGGCTCACGCGCGGCAGCCGCGGCAAGTTCGCCGAAGGTGGCGCTGCGCCCCGACGGATGCACCACCTTGCCGGCCTGCGCGCGGCAGGCTTCGGCCTTGACGTCCCACTGCTTCGCCGCTGCCGCGCACAGCATCATGCGGGCGGCGGCGCCGGCCTCGCGCATCGGATGCCACAGGTCCCTGATGCTGGTAGAGCCGCCGGTGAACATCAGGCCCACCTCGCGCACGCCCTTGCGCGTGAACCATTCGGCGGCACGCCTGGGCCACCCCTTGTCGTCCGGCCGGAACGGCAGGTTGGCGACCACGCCCTCGATGTTGTTGTACAGGTTGTCGATGGGCGACGGCTCGACCCGGATCTGCGACCAGTCGGCCTCCATCTCCTCGGCCAGCAGCATCGCCGCGCCGGTATGCACGCCCTGCCCCATCTCGGCCTTGTTCATGACAACCGTGACGGTGTTGTCGGACGCCACCTTGACCCAGCCGTTCAGCGCGAATTGCCCGTCGCGCGCTGCCAGCGGCTCGCCGCCCGCCAGGCGCTGGCGCGGCGGCAGCCAGGCCCACCCGATCACCAGCGCACCGGCAGCGCCCGCACCGCCAAGCAGGAAGGCTCTGCGCGTCAACATGGCAAGACTGGCGGATCGATCATCATAGGAAGGCCCCGTGCCGCCGATGGCATGGCCTATATTAGGTCGGGAAGTGCCGCAGCGCGAATGCGAGCACGTCGTTGGCGCTATCGCGCAACACCCGACACGGACATGCCGCGCTGATGCCGCCTGCCGGCGCAGGTCGAACTGCTCCGTGACGGGTGCCCGTGTTCCGGCAGATCCTTGAGCTTGGGAACAAGCAACTGATCGACTGCCGCAGCCCCAGCCATCGAACAGTTTTCCATTAGAATCAGCAGCTTATGCTACTGCGGAAAGAGCGCCATCTGCCCAGCCAGCAGCGTCTCGAAATCGTCGTCCAGGAACGGCAGGATCGCATCGGCGATCGGCTGCAACTGCTTGTTGACGTAGTGGCCATAGTCGACCGGCGCCGACCGGGTCTCAAGCGGCTCCGGCCCTGAAACGGTCATCACGTAGCTGATCCAGCCGCCATGCTGGTACTGGCGCGGACGTCCCTGGCGCTCGTTATAGGCATCGGCGATACGGGCGGCGCGGACGTGCGGCGGCACGTTGCGCTGGTAATCATCGAGCTTGCGGCGCAGCCGCTTGCGATAGACCAGTTGCTCGTCGAGCTCGCCGGCCAGGGTGCGACGCACGATGTCCCGCACATAATCCGCGTACGGCTCGCGGTTGAAGATCTTTTCGTAAAGGGTCTGCTGGAAACGCTGGGCGAGCGGCGACCAGTCCGTGCGCACCGTCTCAAGCCCCTTGAACACCATCTCGATCTTCCCGTCAGGCCGTTCGACCTGGCCGGCATAGCGCTTCTTGCTGCCAAGGTCCGTGCCGCGGATGGTCGGCATCAGGAAGCGCCGGAAGTGCGTTTCGAACTGGAGTTCCAGCGCGCTTTCCAGTCCATAGGTCTGCCAGAGGTGGTCGCGCCACCAGTCGTTGACGTAGGCGACCAGGCTACGGCCGATCTGCCTGGCATCGGCTTCCGTTCGCGCGCGGCGCAGCCAGACGAATGTGGAATCCGTGTCGCCATAGATCACCTCATAGCCGCGGGCCTCGATCAGCGCGCGGGTCTGCCGCATGATCTCGTGCCCGCGCATGGTGATCGACGACGCCAGCCGCGCGTCGAAGAACCGGCAACCGCTGGACCCGAGCACGCCGTAGAACGCGTTCATGATGATCTTGAGCGCCTGCGAGAGCGGCTTGTTCCGGTCGCGCTTGGCGGCCTCGCGGCCTTGCCAGACTCTGGCCACGATCGCCGGCAGGCAGTGCTTCGTCCGGGAAAACCGCGCACCGCGGAAGCCAGGCAGCGAATCGGCATCGTCCGGATGCGCCAGGCCCTCGACCAGCCCGATCGGGTCGATCAGGAAGGTCCGGATGATCGACGGGTAGAGGCTCTTGTAGTCCAGCACAAGCACCGATTCGTAGAGCCCCGGCCGCGAGTCCATGACGAAGCCGCCCGGGCTGGCCTCGGGCGCCTTCTCGCCGAGGTTGGGCGCGACATACCCCTGGCGGTGCATCAGCGGCATGTAGAGATGCGTGAAGGCGGCGACCGAGCCGCCATTCCGGTCGGCCGGCAGGCCCGTGACCGTGGCGCGCTCCAGCAGGAACGGCAACAGCTCCGTCTTTTCGAAGATCCGCGTGACCAGTTCGCAATCGCGCAGGTTATAGCGCGCCAGCGCCGGCTTGTCCTGCTCGAACATGCGGTCGATGGCGTCCATGCGGTCGTACGGGTTGTCGACCGCCTTGCCCTCGCCCAGCAGCGTCTGCGCCACCGATTCGAGGCTGAACGACGGGAAGCTCCACGTGGCGGAACGCAGCGCCTCGATGCCGTCGATGATCAACCGGCCTGGTGCGCTGGCGAAATAGTGCTGCTGGGCGTTGTGCTCGCGCCATTCCATCTCGGCACCGCCGCGGCCGAGGCGCAGCGGAAGCTGGAACTTGCGCGCATGCTCGTGCAGCACGCGCAGGTCGAACTGGACCAGATTCCAGCCGATGATCGCGTCGGGATCGTGATCGGCCAGCCACTGGTTCAGCTTTTCCAGCAACTCGGGCCGCGTGGCGCAGTACTCGAGCGAGAAATCGACATCGGCGGGCATTTGCGGCGCCGCACCCAGCATGTAGACCTGGCGCTGGCCGCAGCCTTCGAGCCCAATCGAATAGAGTTCGCCGAACGCGTTGGTCTCGATATCGAGCGAGACCAGGCGCAACTTGGGCCGGTAGCACTCCGACGGCTTCATCTGGGCATTGCGCAGCGCGCCGCCGGGGTCCGGCTCGCCGTCGAACCAGACCGGGGCGGTGATGAAGCGCTCCATCAGGTAGCGTTCGGGCGGGCGGATATCGGCTTCGTAGACATCCACGCCGGCGTCGCGCAATGAGCGGCCGAGCTGGATCAGTTGCCGATGCTGGCGGCAGTACAGGCCCAGTACGGGCCGGCGCTGGAAATCCTGGAGCTTGAGCGGGCGCAGCTCGACCTCGCGCTCGCGGCGCAGCAGCGCCTCGGCACGCTCGCGCTGCGACTCGGGGATAAACGCGACTGACGGCTGACAGGACAGGTGCAGGTGGCGCGGACCATCATCGGTCGCCAGCCAGAATTCGACTTCGGTGCCGGCCGGCGTATCGCGCCAATGTCGGGTCAGGATGAAACCCTGCGGAAGTGCCACGTTAGGTACATTGGGAAACGGCTACCGGTCGGGATTCTAGCCGATGGGCCAGGCGCGTGAGCCGCGTAAGCCACCCCGCGGCATCTTCGGCTCACGCAAAACGGTCGTGCAGGATAGCGGCGGTCAATTCGCGCTTCTTCCAGTACATATGGTGGATACGCTGCTGCAATTTGCCCAGCACCATGGGGTCGAGGCTGCCATAGGTCAGCAGCACGGCAGGCTGCGAGCCATCGCCCTCCTCATGTTCGAGGCTGTCGAACGGAGGAAACCCGTACTTTTCCAGGAAGGCCGCGATTTCCTCGTCCGAGGTGCCAGGTTCGATGTTGCCTAGCAGCAAACGACTCATGATGGTCTCTCCCAGTCGATGGAGGAGCGGCCCTGCCCCAGCCCCCTTTGCGGTTGGCACTGAGACGCCCTACCTTAATTCTAGGATGGGCTTTTGCCCTGCCGTGCCGCCTCGATCGCGGCGATATCAATCTTTTTCATCGTCATCATGGCGTCGAATGCGCGCTTGGCCGCCGCACGGTCGGGGTCGGTTATCGCCGCGCTGAGCGCGCGCGGGGTGATCTGCCATGACAGTCCCCAGCGGTCCTTGCACCAGCCGCATTCGCTTTCCTGGCCGCCATTGCCGACGATCGCATTCCACAAGCGGTCGGTTTCGGCCTGGTCGTCCGTCGCAATCTGAAAAGAGAAGGCCTCGTTGTGCTTGAAATGCGGGCCGCCGTTCAGCCCGAGGCAGGGAATGCCGGCGACGGTGAACTCGACCGTCAGGACATCGCCCTGCTTGCCGTCGGGATAGTCGCCCGGCGCACGGTGGACGGCGCTGACTGCGCTGTCGGGGAATGTCTCGGCATAGAAGTTTGCGGCATCAAGGGCGTCGCGGTCGTACCACAAGCAGATCGTGTTCTTGCTTTGCATGATGTGTCTCCTGGAAAGTCGAGCACCGGGAATCCGCCACCGGGACTCCAATGTCTCATATTCCGGTGGCGGGCGCAGGCCGCGCAAAGGGCGAGCTGAGGAGCCGCCGGCGGCCTCTGTCCAAGGGGCGTCGCCGCTGCCCGGCGCCAGTGCCGACTATGCCAGGCTGGTGCGCTTCGAGACCCAGCGCCGGGGCGAGTTGGTCAGCAAGGCGAACATCGCGCTGGGCTGATGCCGCAGGACTTCTCGCGTCTCACTGGGCCTCCGCCGCGCGCACGAACGCGTCGCGCGCGGTGATCCGCTTGACGTAGTCCTGGATGCACGCGCTCTCGCTGATGCGCGGCGCACCGAATCGGCCCGCCCATGCCAGCGAGGCACCGAGATAGATGTCCGCCGCGCTGAAGGTCGCGCCGAGCACGAAGGGGCCGGGCGTCAGGGCTTGCTCGATGGCGTCGATCACATCGTCATAGTCGCCCCAGCCGACCGCCTGCTTCGGCAGCGGCGCCTCTTTGCGCATCATCCGGTCAGTCAGCGCGGGTTCGAAGCAACTGCCGCAGAAGAACAGCCACCGCAGCACCGTGCCGCGCGCGGACGAGCCTGCAGGCGGCATCAACCCGGCCTGCGGAAAGGCATCCGCCAGCCAGGCGATGATCGCGCCGTTCTCGGTCAGGACCGTGCCGTCATGCAAGACCAGCGTTGGAATCTTCCCCATCGGGTTGACCGCCAGGAACTCCGGCGCGCGGCTCTCGCCCTTGGTGAAATCGATGTGCTGCAGCTTGTACTCAGCCCCGACCTCCTCCAGCATCCAGCGCGCCACCGAGGCGCGGCTCTGGGGGTTGTAGTAGAGCGTCATGGTCATACCGTCCTCCTGCCGCGTTCGGCCGCGTGGTTTCGACCGCAGCAGGATAGCATCCGCCAGCCGCCACGAACCGCTTCCGTTGTGGAAGCCCTCACCCGGCCAGCTCGACCGCCCGCGCGAGCCGTGCGACGCCCTCCCCGATCTGCGCCAGGTTCGTGCTCGCGAACGACAGCCGGAACGCGGCGCGCTGGCGCTGCTCCACATAGAATCCGGCACCCGGGACGAACAGCACCTTTTCCGCGATCGCGTGCGGCAGCAGTGCGGCAGCATCGTCGATGCCATCCAGCGCGGCCCAAAGGAACATCCCTCCCGCCGGCAATGCGAAACGGATGCGGTCACCAAAGGCCTGGCGCAGCGCCGCCGCGAGCTGGTCGCGCTTGTCGCGATAGGCCGCGACTTCCCGCGCGACCTGTGCCGGCAGCCCGCCCGCTTCCAGATACTGCGCCGCGGCCAGCTGGATCCATGGCGGCGTGCACAGGTCGGATACCTGCTTGGCAATCACCGTGCGGCGCACGATCTCGGGCGCGGCGACCATCCAGCCGATCCTCAGGCCGGGGGCCAGCGTCTTCGACAGGCTGGCCAGATGCACTAGCCACGGCCGCGCCTCGGGGACCGACGCGCACAGCGCCAGCAGCGAAGGCGGCGGTGCGCCATCGAAGCTGAGCGCCCCGTAGGGATCGTCCTCGACCAGCACCACGCGGTGCCGTGCTACCAGCTTCAGCAGCTGCAGCCGGCGAGCGGACGACAGCGTTGCCCCGGAGGGGTTGGCGAAGGTTGGCACCGTATAGATCAGCCGGGGCCGCAACGACGGGTCGGCCAGCATGGCTTCGAGCGCAGCCACGTCCATGCCGTCGTGATCAGACTGCACGCCGCGTACGTCGGCGCCGGCCAGCCGCAAGGCCTGCAGCGTGGCGGAATAGGTCGGCTCCTCGACCAGCACCACGCTGCCGGGCTCGACCAGCGCGCGCGCGAGGAAATCGAAGCCCTGCTGCGAGCCGCTGGTCACGAGCAGTTCGTTCTGGGCCACGGGCGCGCCGCGCCCGGCCATCAACGACGCCAGCACCTGGCGCAGCGCCGGCGCGCCTTCGGTGGCGCCGTACTGCAGGCATTCGGCGGGCCGCTCGCGCAGCACCGCCGCCGAGGCCGCGCCAATGCCGTCGACATCGAACAGCGCGGCGGACGGGTAGCCGCCGGCGAACGAGATCATCCCGGGGTCGGACAGGTACTTGAACAGTTCCCGGATCGGAGAGCCAGCCGGGTTGCGCAGCGCGGGGACGAAGGGATAAGCGGCGTCGGAAGTCATGAGCGGATGCAGAACGTGCTGGACATGGGCGTGCTTCAGTCCACCGAAGCACCGGACAGGCGAACGATCTCGCCCCACTTCTGGCGGTCCTTCTTCAACACGTCGGCAAATGCCTCCGGCGAGCTGGGCGCCGGTTCCGCGCCCAGCTCGCGCATTTTCGCCTGCACGCCTGGCTCGTTGAGCACGCGCGTCAGGTCCTGGCTGATCTTCTGCGCCACCGCCGTGGGCACCCCGCGCGGCGCAAGCAGGCCGAACCAAGGGCTGGCATCAAAGCCGGGGACGGGGCCCGCGGCGGCGACCGTCGGCACATTCGGAAGCGCCGACGAGCGCGCCGGCGTGGTCACGGCCAGCGGCTTGAGCTTGCCCGAGCGGATAAACGGCAGCGACGCCGGCAGGTTGTCGAACATCACGTCGACGCTGCCGCCCATCAGGTCGGCGATGGCCGGGCTGCTGCCCTTGTAGGCGACGTGGCTCATCTCCGTGCTGGTCATGCGCTGGAACAGCTCGCCCGCGAGGTGCGTGGACGTGCCATTTCCGGCCGACGCCATGTTGACGCGCTTGGGATTGGCTTTCAGGTAGGCGATGAACTCGGGCAGCGTCTGCACGCGCGCGCGTTCCGCAAACGCCGGCGACAGCACCACCACGTTGGGTACGCGCGCCACCATCGCGACCGGCGCGAAGTCGGCGTCGGCATCATAGGGCAGCTTCTTGTACAAGGCCGGGTTGATGCCGAACTCGCCCACCGAGCCCATCAGCAGGGTGTAGCCGTCCGCCGTGGACTTGGCGGCCGTGCCGGTGCCGACGATGCCGCCCGCGCCGGGGCGGTTGTCGACCACCACCGACTGCTTCCATTGCGTGGCCAGTTGCTCGCCGATCAGCCGGGCCACCATGTCGGTGGTGCCGCCCGGCGGGTACGGCACGATGATGCGCACCGGCTTGGCCGGGAACTCGAGCGCGCCGGCGATGCCGGGCATGGTCGCGCCGAATGCAAGGGTGCCGGCGGCGAGCGCGCTGAACAAGTGTTTCATGCAGTCTCCTGTCTACCTGATGGTTGTCGTTATGAGGTTGTCGTGATGACGATGCCGGGAGGAGGCGGCAACGCAAGGATCGAATGATTTCTCATCAACTCCAAGCTTTCAAGCGAGATTTCCGTATAGGATGATGACCTAAGATCATCAACCCAGCCCTTCCCCGATGCGGCAACGACTTCCCAGCCTGTCCAGCCTGCGCGCCTTCGAGGCCGCCGCGCTGCACCTGAACCTGCGCCGCGCGGCGGCGGACCTGTTTATCACCGAGAGCGCGGTGTCGCGCCAGATTGCGTCGCTGGAAGCGCTGCTGGGCGTGCAGCTGTTCCACCGCGCCAACCAGCGCATCACGCTGACGGCGGCCGGCACGCTCTACAGCGGACAGGTGCGGGAGTTGCTGCGCAAGCTGCAGCGCGACACGCTCGACCTGATGGCGCACGAGGGCGCGGGCGGCACCGTCGAGCTGGCCTGCGTGCCCACGCTGGCGGTCGAGTGGCTGATTCCGCGGCTGCCGGCCTTCTATGCGCGGCATCCGGGGATCGTGGTCAATATCAGCGCGCAGTCAGACATCTTCCTGTTCGACGGCACCCCCTACGACGCGGCGATTCACTTTGGCGAGGCGGTCTATCCCGGCGCGCGTGCCGACCGGATGTTCGACGAAGAATCGGTGGCGGTCTGCCATCCGGACTTCTTCGGCGGCAGAAAGCGGATCAGCCCACATGACATCGCCCGGTCGCCGCTGCTGCACCTCGCCACACGCATTCTCGGCTGGAAGCAATGGATGGAAGCGGCCGGCATCGACGACGTCAACGCCATGCGCGGCGCACGCTTCGACCACCATTCCATGGTCATCGCCGCCGCACGCGCCAGGCTGGGCGTTGGCCTGGTGCCGCGCTTCCTCGTGGGGGAATACCTGGCAAACCGCCAGCTGGTCATGCCCGTCGCCCATTCGCAGCGCTCCACGAGCGCGTATCACCTGGTCTCGCCGGATACCCGGCCGATGAGCGAGGCGATGCAGCGGCTGCGCGAGTGGCTGCTGGAAGCCGCGGGCGAGTTTGCGACAAGGCAGTCCGCGACTGCGGACGATGCGGGCAAGTAGCCAGCCGACTCACGCCGCAACTCACACCACCATTTCCAGCCCCGGCGTCGGCCGGCGTTCCAGCAATGCGGCCAGCCTGCGCAGCGCGGCCGATAGTTGCGCGCGGTCCTCCACGCCACCGAGCGAGATGCGGATGGCAGTCGGCGCGTTGGGCCCCTCCCAGAACGCGTCGGACGGCGTCACGCGCAGGTCCTCCGCCAGCGCGGCCCGGGTGAGCTGCTGCGCCGACCAGTGCTCCGGCAAGCGGTGCCATGCGTGGATGGCGCTGGGCGGGAGCTGGCCGATCCCGCTCAGCCACCGGCTTGCCAGCGCGCATCTGGCCAACGCTTCGGTCCTGATGCCGTCGAGCAGATGCATGGCCGAGCCATCGTGGATCCATTGGGTCGCCAGGGCGGCGGTCATCGGTGCAGCCATCAGCGCGAAGGCCCGCAGCGATGCCAGCAGATCGTCGCCGCGCCTGCCCTCCGGCAGCATGACATACGCGGTCCGCAGCCCCGGACTGAGGGTCTTGGACAGGGTCGAGACATAGTACGTGCGCTCGGGAGCGAAGCTGGACAGCGGCGGCGGCGCTGACGGCGTCAGCAGCCAGTAGGGATCATCCTCCAGCAAGGTGACATCACAGTGCGCCGCGGCCCTGGCGATAGCCTCCCGGCGTGAGGCCGGCATGGTGTGCGTAGTTGGATTCTGGGCGGTCGGATTGAGGTATGCCAGCGTGGCACCGTCGGCACGGGCCGCCTCGAGGGCGTCGGGGAGCATCCCGTCGGCGTCGACCGGCGCGATGATCACGCGCCGCCCGAGCTGTGCCGCAGCCGCGCGAATGCCTGGGTAGGCCAGCGGCTCACTCACGATCGCATCGCCAGGCCGGGTCCGGGCCAGGATCACGGCGGCCAGCGCAGCCTGGGCGCCCGGGCACACCACGAGCCGCGCAGTAGCGACCTGCCCGAATATCTGCGCGAGCCAGAGGGTGCCGGCCGACCGGTCGGCAGCACTGCCGCCGCCGAGCTGGTAGGTCATCAGCAGGTGCGGGTCGCTGTGCAGCAGCACCTGCGACAGGCCGCGCCGCAACAGGTCCTGGAAATCCAGCCCCGCCGGTGGCGGCGGCACGTTCATGCTCATGTCGATCACCCGCGCCAGCTCCGCCCGCGGCGCGGCAATGAAAGTGCCGAGGGCCCCGCGGGCATCGATCAGATGCCGCCGCTTGGCCTCGTTGTAGGCACGCGTCACGGTGGTCAGGTCCACGCGGAGGGACTTGGCCAGGCTGCGCTGCGGCGGCACGCGGTCGCCGGCTACCAGGCGGCCTTCGCCGATCGCCCGCTCGATGAAATCCACGATCTGCAAGTAGCGCGCGCCGCCACCTGTTGTGATCTCAAGATCCCATTTGGCACTGGCTTTGGCGCGGATATCGGTTCCTTGCATGGATTTCATCCGGTAGATTTCTTCGATGTATGGGTTTTGTCTTGCATTAGCATGCCAGACATCACCGAGGGAATCCATACAAACCACGCCCGCGCGGGGCTGAGCCAGCACTTGAATCGGAGCGCGTGGCCGGGAGCCTTCGGTGATCCGTAACCAAGGTGTCCGAAATGCTCAAACCTATTGCCGGGCCGGCAGACAAGAATCGACAAGGCCCGCTCCCCCGCCCGTCCCCCGGCCCGCAGCGCCGTCTTCCCACACTGTTGCTGAGCGCCTGCCTGAGCGCGCTGCTGAGCGGCTGCAACCTGGAACTGCTCAACCCCAAGGGCAGCATCGGGGAACAGGAGAAGTCACTGATCCTGATCTCCCTGTTCGTCATGCTGATGGTCGTCATCCCCGTGATCGTCCTGACGCTGTGGTTCGCGTGGCGCTACCGCGAAACCAATACGAGCGCCACCTATGCCCCCAAATGGGCGCACTCCACCAGGATCGAGGTCGTGGTCTGGGGCATTCCCTGCGTCATCGTGGCCTGCCTGGCCGTGCTGATCTGGGATTCGACGCACAAGCTCGATCCCTATCGGCCGCTGGAATCGCAGGTCAAGCCGGTCCAGGTCGATGTGATCGCGCTGAACTGGAAATGGCTGTTCATTTATCCGGAATACGGCGTCGCGTCGCTGAACCAGCTTGCGATCCCGGTCGGCACGCCGGTCAATTTCCGGCTGACCGCGGAATCGATGATGAACTCGTTCTTCATCCCGCAGCTCGGCAGCATGGTCTACGCCATGGCGGGGATGCAGACGCGCCTGCACCTGATCGCCGACACGCCGGGCGTCTATCTCGGCCAGTCCGCTGCCTACAGCGGCCCCGGCTTCTCGGACATGCACTTCAAGACCCTGGCCACTTCGCGCAAGGAGTTCGATGCCTGGATCCAGGCTGCCCGCGCTTCGTCCCAGGCGCTCGACCTGAAGACCTACCGCACGCTTGAACTGCCCAGCAGCAAGGATCCCGTGACGCTTTACGCCGCCGTCGCGCCGAAGCTGTTCGACCAGGTCGTCGACAAATACATGCTGGAAAACGGCCAGATCTGCCGCGCGGACACCCCGGAATCTCTGCAGGCCTTCCAGCGCGTCCCGACGGCGCCCGCTGGCCGCATGGAGCAATAAGAATGCTTGGAAAACTCAACCTGGACGCCATCCCTCTCCATGAGCCGATCATCATGGGGACGCTGGCCGTCGTGATCGTGCTGGGCATCGCGCTGATGGGCGCCATTACGTACTACGGCAAATGGAAATACCTGTGGAACGAATGGATCTGCTCGGTCGACCACAAGAAGGTCGGCGTGATGTACATCATCCTGGCGCTGGTGATGCTGCTGCGCGGCTTTGCCGACGCCATCATGATGCGCGCCCAGCAGGCGATCGCCTATGGCGATGCCGCGGGCTACCTGCCGCCGCACCACTACGACCAGATCTTCACGGCGCACGGCGTGATCATGATCTTCTTTGTCGCGACGCCGCTGGTGCTCGGGCTGATGAACGTGATCGTGCCGCTGCAGATCGGCGCGCGCGACGTCGCCTTCCCGTTCGTCAATTCGCTGAGCTTCTGGATGTCGGCAATGGGCGCGGTGCTGGTGATGATGTCGATGTTCGTCGGCGACTTCGCGGCCACCGGCTGGGTCGCCTACCCGCCGCTGTCCGAGCTCGGCTACAGCCCCACGCCAGGGGTTGACTACTACATCTGGTCACTGCAGATATCCGGGCTTGGCACCACCCTGACGGGCATCAACTTCATCGTCACGATCCTGCGCATGCGCGCGCCGGGCCTGAACCTGATGAAGATGCCGGTCTTCACCTGGACCGCGCTGATCACCAACATCCTGATCGTGGCGATCTTCCCGGTCCTGACCGCCACGCTCGCCCTGCTCACCGCCGACCGCTACCTCGGCATGCACTTCTTCACCAACGAGCTCGGCGGCAACGCCATGATGTACGTGAACCTGATCTGGATCTGGGGCCACCCGGAGGTCTACGTGCTGATCCTGCCGGCGTTCGGCGCCTTCTCCGAGATCATCGCCACGTTCTCGCGCAAGCCCCTGTTCGGCTACAAGTCGATGGTGTACGCCACCTCCTCGATCGGCGTGCTGTCGTTCTTCGTCTGGCTGCACCACTTCTTCACCATGGGCTCGGGCGCGAACGTCAATGCCTTCTTCGGCATCATGACCTCGATCATCTCGATCCCGACCGGCGTGAAGCTGTTCAACTGGCTGTTCACCATGTACCGGGGCCGGATCCGCTTCCATACCTCGACCATGTGGACCATCGGCTTTATGGTGACGTTCGCGGTCGGCGGCATGACCGGCGTGCTGCTCGCCATTCCCGGGGCCGACTTTGTCCTGCACAACAGCCTGTTCCTGGTTGCGCATTTCCATAACGTCATCATCGGCGGCGTGCTCTTCGGCTGCCTGGCCGCAATCACTTTCTGGTTCCCGAAGGTGTTCGGCTTCACGCTCAATGAGTTCTGGGGCAAGGTGTCGTTCTGGTGCTGGCTGGCCGGCTTCTTCCTGGCCTTCATGCCGCTCTACGTACTGGGCTTCAAGGGCATGACCCGCCGGATGAACCACTATGCCAACGTCGACTGGCATCCCTACCTGGTGGTGGCGCTGGTCGGTGCCTTCGTCATCGGCGCCGGCATCCTGGCGATGTTGGTGCAGTTCGCGGTCAGTATCCGCGACCGCAAGCAGAACCGCGACCTGACTGGCGATCCGTGGGATGGCCGCAGCCTGGAGTGGTCGACGGCCTCGCCCGCGCCGTTCTACAACTTCGCCCACGTGCCGCATATCACCTCGCTGGAACAGCACTGGGACGACAAGGAAGCCGGGCGCGCATGGCGCCAGCCGGCCCGCTACGAAGACATCCACATGCCCCGCAACACCTCGGCAGGCTTCATCGTGTCGGCGTTCGGGCTGCTGTGCTGCTTCGCGCTGGTCTGGCACATGTGGCTGGTCGCCGTCGCCGGCCTGGTCGGCGCCATCGCGACCTTCGTCGTGCGCAGCTATGACCGCGACGTCGACTATTACGTGCCGGCCGCCGAAGTCGAGCGCATCGAGCGCGCGCGCTTTGCACAACTGCAGGAAGCTGCCTGACCATGACTCCGACTCTCTCCCCTACCCTGCACCAGCCCGGGCACGAGGCGGCCCACGACGCGGCGCACCGCCATCACGAAGCCGGCGCACACACTCCGCTGGGGTTCTGGCTCTACCTGATGAGCGATTGCCTGATCTTCGCGGTGTTGTTCGCCACCTTCGGCGTGCTGTCCGGCAACACTGCCGGCGGCCCCGGCGGGCGGCAACTGTTCGAGCTGCCGTTCGTGTTCGCCGAGACCATGGTGCTGCTGCTGAGCAGCTATACCTTCGGCCTGGCCATGCTCAGGCAGGGCGCCGACGACGCGCCGCGGATGATCCGCTGGCTGGCGGTGACCTTCGCGCTCGGCGCACTGTTCATCGCCATGGAGGTCTACGAGTTCGCGCACCTGCTGCACCAGGGCGCGGGCCCCGGCGTCAGCGCCTACCTGTCTGCCTTCTTCACGCTGGTCGGCACGCACGGACTCCATGTCACGTCGGGCCTGCTGTGGCTGGCGGTGATGATCCACCAGATCCGGCATTTCGGGCTGGACCACATCGTGCGCCGCCGCCTGGCCTGCCTGAGCCTGTTCTGGCACTTCCTGGACCTGGTCTGGATCTGTGTCTTCACCTTTGTCTACCTGCGGGAGTTCGCTTGATGAAGCCGTCCCATCTACATTCCGTGCACGCGGACCAGCCGGCCGCGCACGGCAGCGTGCGCAGCTACACCATCGGACTGCTGCTGTCGGTCGCGCTGACGATGGCGTCGTTTGCGGCAGTGATGACCGGATCCCTGTCAACGCAGGCAGCGATCGCGCTGGTTGTCGGCCTTTGTGTCGCGCAACTGCTGGTGCAGCTGGTGTACTTCCTGCACCTGGGCACCGGTCCCGGCCAGCGCGGCAACACCGCCATCTTTGCCTGTACCGGCTTCCTGATCGTCATCGTCGTGGCCGGCTCGCTGTGGGTGATGCACAACGCCGATATCAACATGATGCCGACCGACATGTCCATCGAACGGGCCCGGGCAAAAGACTAGCGCTCGCGCGCAAGGAGGCTTTCCACCATGTATGTCTATGACGCCATTGACCAGAAGCTCGTCGACGAACGGGTCGTGCAGTTCGCCGACCAGACCCGCCGCTTCCTGAGCGGCCAGCTCACCGAGGATGAGTTCCACGTGCTGCGGCTGCAGAACGGCCTCTATATCCAGCGCCATGCGCCGATGCTGCGCGTGGCGATTCCGTACGGCATGCTGGCGTCCCGGCAATTGCGCAAGCTCGCGGAGATCGCGCGCCGCTGGGATCGCGGCTACGGGCATTTCAGCACGCGCCAGAACCTGCAGTTCAACTGGCCGCGGCTCGAGGATGCCCCTGCCATTCTCGCCGAGCTGGCCACGGTGCAGATGCACGCGATCCAGACCAGCGGCAACTGCATCCGCAATACCACCACCGACCACTTTGCCGGCATTGCTCCCGACGAACTGGTGAACCCGCTGGTGTGGTGCGAGATCGTCAGGCAATGGTCGATGCTGCATCCCGAGTTCGCCTTCCTGCCGCGCAAGTTCAAGATTGCCATCAGTGGCGCGCGGACGGACCGGGCCGCGGTCGGCGTCCATGACATCGGGCTCCAGGCGGTTGAACAGAACGGCCAGGCCGGCTTCAAGGTCTGGGTCGGTGGCGGCATGGGCCGCACGCCGATGGTGGGCAAGCTGATCAACCCCTTCGTCCCCTGGCAGGACCTGCTGACCTACCTGCAGGCCACACTGCGCGTCTACAACCTGCACGGCCGCCGCGACAACAAGTACAAGGCGCGCATCAAGATCCTGGTAAAGGACCTGACCCCGGAGGTGTTCCGGGCGCAGGTGGACGAGCAGTGGCAACGCATCCGCGGGGGCCCGGACACCGTGTCCGAGGGCTTTGTCGCGTCCATCGCCGAGCGCTTCACGATCCCGCCGTATGAAGCCGCGGCCGCCGACGAGCCGGACCAGTCAACCGACCTGGCCAAGACCGACCGCGCCTTCCGCCTCTGGCTGAAAAGCAATGTGCACCGGCACCGGGTGCCTGGCTACGCCGCCGTCACGGCATCGCTGAAAGCCGCGGGCCAGGCGCCCGGCGACATCACTGCCGAGCAGATGGAAATCATGGCCGACCTGGCCGAGCGCCACGGCTTCGGCGAGCTGCGCGTGTCGCATGAGCAGAACCTGATCCTCGCCGATGTCCGCCGCAGCGGGCTGCACGCCTTGTGGCAGGCGCTGGACGCCGCCGGGCTGGCCACGCCAAACGTCGGCCTGATCACCAACATCATCGCCTGCCCCGGGGGCGACTTCTGCTCGCTGGCCAATGCGGTCTCGATCCCGCTTGCGCAGGCCATCCAGGAGCGCTTCGACGACCTCGACCATGTGCACGACATCGGCGAACTGGACCTGAACATCTCCGGCTGCATCAACTCCTGCGGCCACCACCATATCGGCCACATCGGCATCCTCGGCGTCGACAAGGCCGGCGAGGCCTGGTACCAGATCACCATCGGCGGCCGGCAGAACGGCGCCGACGGCCTGGGCCGCCCGGATGGCGTGGCGGCCGGCGGCGCGGCCATCGGCCGCATCATCGGGCCGTCCTTTGCACAGGAGCAGGTTCCGGATGTGGTGGAGCGGCTGATCGAGACCTATTTGCTGCATCGGGACAGCGAAGCCGAACGCTTTGTCGACGTGGTTGGCCGAATCGGCATAGAACCCTTCCAGCGCGCCGTGTACCCGGACTCTGACAGCGGCGCGCGGCGAGCTCGCCAGGAGGCGGTGAATGCCTGACCATGACCATTTAGCCGGGCAGGACCGGCGCAACGTCATCCGTGACGGACAACTGGTCGCGGATAGCTGGCTCGCTCACATCGGGGATGCGCAAGACGCCGACAACACCTGCCCCCCCGACGAGCCCGGCTACCTGGTGACACTGGAGAACTGGACCACCCACCGCCAGCGGTATCGGCTTCGACAGTATCCGCTCGCGGTCTACCTGTCGCCGGATGCGGAGCCCCAGACCCTGCTGGAACCCGGTGCCACGGCCGTTGATCCGACAGGCATCGCGATGATTGCCATCGATTTCCCGGTCTACACGGATGGTCGTGGCTATTCGATCGCACAGCTGCTCCGGCACCAGCTAGGCTGGACCGGAGAGCTGCGCGCCGTGGGTGACGTGATGATCGACACCGTGCACTACCTGGCACGTTGCGGCTTCAACAGCTTTGCGCTCAAGCCCGGGCACGACCCGGCAGCGGCATTGCGCGCGCTGGCCACGTTCTCGTCGTCGTACCAGCGCAGCTATGGACCCGCAAGCCGATAGCAAGCGCCGCCGGGCGCCGATACGAAACATACCCGTCCAGCCCTGCGCAAGGCCTGATAGCTTGTGGTCCGCTGTCGCCGAACTCTCGGGCAAGCAGCTGCATACGATTATCGATATCGCACAGCGCTCACCAAAGGCGACGACGGATATGGCTTCGTTCAGGGCGCGCATTCTCGGTGTTTTCGGAAACGTCGCCGGTTTTGACATCACACCGCCTTCGGAGTCCATGCTGCAAGAGCTCTGGGAAAGGTATCGCTCGACACTCTCCTCGTTCTAGCAGCGCGGATCACTCGAAAGATCGGCCCGGCCCGGAGCGATGCCGCACGTTCAAAAATTGGCTTCGATGGCCTTCCTGGCGCCCTCTGGCACCTCGTTCGGTATGACGCGGTGCGCAAGTATCGCGTAGCTCCGGGCAGCCGCCACTGCAGTGGGATTCACAAGCCGCTTCGGGCCGCCCAGCCACGCAAAATGATCTTTTCCATCGTCACTACTGAACCACGCGAAGTCGCCGATGGCGTCCAGGCCGCGCTTCACCAGCTTCAGCAGCGCCAGGGCTTCCTCTGAAACACCCAGGTGCCGCCCTGTGTCATGAATGACCGTGGCCAGGTTGCGGAGCTTGTTGGTCGGGGTGGCCTCGTCGTTTGCCTCGTCAGGTAACAGCTCGACGACCAGAATCCCCCTGTGCGCGGTGATGCGTGCGTGCTGCATGGTTCCTCCCAACTGATGGCTGCCGGCTTGCGACCTTACGCATTGACCTAGCAAGTTCTTGGCCAGGTCATGCCAAAAGTGCAGCTTACAGGCCGCTTATGACACTGCGCCCTCATTTGGCCGCGGGAGCGGCAGTGGGCGCCGGTGCGCCGCCAAATGGTCTAGTGTTGGTACCGCCCCGCCACTTCCAGTGGACTGTTGGACCACAGGCGACTCGCGAGGCCCAATCGCACCTGCACAATCCGCCACTCCCATGGCAAGACGCTGCCCTATCCTTGCTATGGGAGGCTCAGCGCGGCAGTCCAGCCGTCGAGCACAGGAATAGGCTGTTGGTCAATCCAAGCGGGAGGGCGGCATGCGCGCGTTGGTCTTCTGCTCTGTGCAGTTCCTGTTGGCGGTGACATGGACCCTCTATGTGGCCTTCCTGCCCCAGCTGGCCGCGCAGGCCGGCATCGCGCGCGCGCACGTCGCCTTGATCCTGCTGATGGACCAGTTGATCTTTGTCGCCATGGATTTCACGGTGGGCGTCGCGGCCGACCGTGTCGCCAACGCGATGCGCAGGCTGGGAGGCTGGATGCTGGGGCTGTCGGTCATCTCCGCACTGGCTTTCGTGCTGCTGCCCCGGGCAACTTCACCAGCGCTGCTGCTGGGCCTGACCGCGCTCTGGGCAGCCACCGCTTCGGCGTTGCGGGCGCCGCCCATGGTAATCATTGCCCGGCGGCTGCCGGCGACCGCGTCGTCGTTCCTGGTGGGATGCTCGCTGCTCGGCGTCGGCCTTGCCGGAGCCGTGGCGCCGCTGCTGACGGCCCGGCTGCGCGATGCGTCGCCCATGCTGCCGTTCCTGGCCGCAAGCGTCGGGCTGGTGGTGGCCGTGGCCGCGCTGCGATGGATCGAATCCGGCCCGGCGCGCCACGATGCCGACGCCGCGCCGGCAGCCGGCGTTGCGCTCAAGCGCGTCTGGCTGCTGTTTGCCGCGGTCTGGGTGCTTGCGCTCGGCTTCCAGATCCACACCACCGTCAACTCCGCGCCGGCGTACCTGCGCTTTGTCACGGCTGCCGAGCTGGAGCGCGTGACGCCGGTGTTCTGGATTAGCTTCGCGCTGGGCACGCTGCTGCCCGCGACGTCGTTGCTGCGGCGCTATCCGCCCTATACGCTGCTGTTGACCGCCGCGGCCCTTGGCGCCCTGTCGTTGTTCGGCTTCACAGTTGCGGGCTCGCTCGGGGCCATCCTCGCCGTGCAGTGTCTTGCCGGCGGCCTGTGGGGAATCATGTTCGCCGCGACGGCCAGTGCGGCGCTCGACGCCGGTCACGTCGGCCGCGAAGGGATGTACACCGGGCTGGTATTTGCCGCTTTGGCGGTTGCCGCGTTCATGCGCATTGCCCTGGTGTCGTCGGGCGCCAGCAAGACCCCCGTGCTGGCAAACCTGCTGCCATGGCTTCCGGCCGTGGCCTGGAGTGCCGGTGCCTTGCTGCTGGCGGCTTTCCTGTCGGGGAACCTGAGCTGCCTGATGACGCGCAGACAGGTGCTGCACCCGCATCCGTGAACTGATCTCTTGAGCTATATCCGACCTACTCGGAAATTGGAGACTACTGTCCTGCTTAAGGCTGACTGAAATCAATCGGCCTTCGAACAAGCCCTGTACTTGCCCGTTCCCAAGGAGCGCGCCATGTCCACCCGACTTGCCGTATGGCATGCCGCGCACCTCAATTTCTCTCGTCTGCTCGACCTACTGGAAGAGCAGGTATGCGTATTCCACCAGGGAGGGAGACGCTATAAGTTCGCGAGCGGCGCTGGAGGCAGCCGCAGCCATGTACCTTGTGTACTGCCGTAACCATCTCTCTACCGAGGAGAGACAGGCAATGCCGCGCGCTGCCCAGTTGCTGACACAAGAGGACTGGGCAGCTATTGCCGACGCGGCTCCCGAAAGCTCTGATCCTATGTTCGGGGGAAGAAGTGCAAGCGCGCTTCGCGACACTACGCAAGCAGATCGCGGCTGAGACGAGCTTATCCACGCAGCAGCAGTGCTGCGCCTAATCCGAAAACAAGCCGACGAACTGGTCGCGCAGCCACTGATTCGCCGGATCGCGATGATACCGGGCATGCCAGAACAGGTTGATCTGGATTTCCGGCAACGCGAACGGATGCTTGACGTACCTGAGCCCGAAGTACCTGGCGCATCGCTCCGCAAACGTCAAGGTCACCGTGGCGACCAGGTCGGTGGTGGCAATGATGTCCGCCAGTGCGACGAAATGGGGGACACGCAGCCGGATCTTGCGCTGTACGCCGTGCTGGGCGAGGATCTCGTCGACCCGGGCATGCCCCGTCCCCGCCGCCGTGACCACGATGTGCTCCGCCGCCTCGAAGTCGCGCATGCTGACCGTCTTCTTGTCCATGGCATGACCGGGCCGGAACAGGCAAACGTATCGCTGGCGAAATAGCCGCCGTTGAAAGAACGTCGTGCCGAGTTCAGGAAGATGGCCAACCGCCAGGTCGATCTTTCCCTGGCTCATCTCCGCCGCCAGGTCCACTGCCGTATTACGCACTGTCGTTACCGTGACACCCGGGGCGCGGTCGCCAAGCGCGCCCATTAGCGGCGGGATGAAGTGCACCTCGCCGATATCCGTCATGGCGATCCGGAATGCGCGCACGCTGCGCAGCGGATCGAACGACACCTTGTGGCTGAGCGCCGTCTGCAGCGACTCCAGCGCATAGGCAACCGGTTCCGCCAGTTCCTCGGCAAGGGGTGTCGGCAGCATGCCCTTGCTGCTTCGTACAAACAGCGGGTCGCCGAACAAGGTGCGCAAGCGGGCCAGCGCATTGCTGACCGCGGGCTGGCTCAGATTCAGGGTCTTCGCGGCGCCGGAAACGGTGCCCTGCCGCAGCAGGTTATCGAACACGACCAGCAGGTTCAGATCGACGTCCTTGAGCTCCATGGTGCCGTCTATTATTGATTTTATGAATGTTCATTATAGTCAGAATTCTATTGGTTAATTTTCCTCCGTGCACCATGATCCTTCCCATACGAAGAGACATAGCCGGAGACAAGCATGGCAATCCCCCCGCAAGCCGGCCCGGTGTGGGCCGACGACAGCATCAGCCGCATCCCGTTCCGCGTGTATACGGATGCACAGCTATACCAGCGTGAACTCGAACGCTGCTTCTACCGCGGTCATTGGAACTACGTCGGGCTCGAGGCGGAGATCCCGAATCCCGGTGACTTCAAGCGCACCACGCTTGGCGAGCGTTCCGTGATCCTGGTGCGCGACCAGGACGGCGAGATCAACGTCGTCGAAAACGTGTGCGCCCATCGCGGCATGAAGTTCTGCCGGGAACGCAGCGGCAACCGGAAGGACTTCCACTGCCCCTACCACCAGTGGAACTATGACCTGAAGGGCAACCTGCAAGGCGTGCCGCTGCGTCGCGGGGTCAAGCAGGACGGCAAGGTCAATGGCGGCATGCCCGCCGACTTCAGGCCGCAGGAGCACGGGCTCACGCAACTGAAGGTCGCGACACGCGGTGGTGTCGTGTTTGCCTCGTTCGACCATGAGGTTCCATCACTCGAGGAATACCTCGGGCCGGATATCCTCGGCTACTTCGACCGGCTCTTCAACGGCCGCAAGCTGAAGGTCCTCGGCTACAACAAGCAGCGCATTCCGGGCAACTGGAAGCTCATGCAGGAGAACATCAAGGACCCCTACCACCCCGGCCTGCTGCATACCTGGTTTGTCACCTTCGGCCTCTGGCGCGCCGACAACAAGGCACGCCTGGTGATGGACCCGCACTTCCGGCATGCCGCCATGGTGTCGACCCGCGGCCAGGGCGGCAAGAGCGACGTGACCGCCGGTGTATCCAGCTTCAAGGACCAGATGGCGCTGCACGACGACCGCGTCCTCGACATCGTCCACGAGCCGTGGTGGGGAGAGCCTACCGCCGTGATGATGACGGTGTTCCCGAGCGTGATCTTCCAGCAGCAGGTCAACTCGGTCTCCACGCGCCATATCCAGCCCCATGGCCCGGATTCCTTCGATTTCGTCTGGACGCACTTCGGCTTCGAGGACGACACCGAGGAGATGACGCGGCGCCGCCTGCGCCAGGCCAATCTCTTCGGCCCCGCCGGCTTCGTGTCGGCCGACGATGGCGAAGCCATCGAATGCTCGCAGGAAGGCTTCTCCCAGAAACCCTGGCATCGCGTGCTCGCCGAACTGGGCGGCAAGACCGCGGAGAACACGGACCACATGGTGACCGAAACCCTGATCCGCGGCATGTACGCCTATTGGCGCAAGATGATGGAGGTCTGACGCCATGGACTTCACTGACTACTACGCCCTGCTCTCCCTGTTCGCCGACTACACCGGCGCCGTGGACAACGGCGACTGGGACCGCTGGCCGGAATTCTTCACCGAAGACTGCCTCTACCGGGTCCAGCCCCGCGAGAACCACGAGCGTGGCCTGCCGCTGGCAACGCTCTCGCTCGAAAGCAAGGGCATGCTCAAGGACCGCATCTACGGCATTCGCGAGACCCTGTTCCACGATCCCTACTACCAGCGCCACATTGTCGGCGCGCCGCTGATCAGGGAGGCCGACGGCGACAGGATCGTGGCCGAGACCAACTACGCGGTGCTGCGCACCAAGCCGGACCAGATGACCGATGTCTACAACGTTGGCCGCTACCTCGACACCGTCGTCCGGACGCCGGCGGGCTTGCGCTTCGCCTCGCGCATCTGCGTCTTCGATAGCGAGATGATCCCCAACTCGCTGATCTACCCCATCTAGCAGGAGTGATTCATGACCGAAACCTGGATCGAGGCAGCGCTGCTGTCCGACGTCCCGCAGGACGATGTCATCGCCGTGGCCGTGCAAGGCCAGGAGATCGCCTTGTACGGCGTGGACGGCGACGTCTACGCGACCGACAACATCTGCACCCATGGCCATGCGCGCCTGTGCGAAGGCTTCCTGGAGGGACATGAGATCGAGTGCCCGCTTCACCAGGGCAGGTTCGATATCCGCGACGGTGCTGCGAAGTGCGCCCCGCTGACCGAGAACATTCGCACCTACCCGGTCCGGATCGACGGCGACAAGGTGTACCTCGATCTCGGCTGAGAGGTCGCGTCACCAACCAGAGGAGACAGCCATGGATTCCGAGCGCTCAGACACCGCGACTCCCATATCGCCAACCGCCACCATCGTCATCGTCGGTGCCGGCCAGGCTGGCGGCTGGGCCGCCCAGACGCTGCGCAACGAGGGCTTCACCGGCCGGCTCGTGCTGATCGGGGACGAGGCCCATCCACCGCATGAGCGGCCGCCGTTATCCAAGGCCGTGCTGGCCGGCGAGGCCGCACCCGCCAGCACGTGGCTGCTCAAGCCTGAAGCGTTCGCTGCGCTCGGGCTGGAGTGGTGGCTGGACACGCGCGTCACCCGCATAGACCGGGCCGCGAAGCGCCTGGAGATAGCCAACGGAGAGATGCTGCCTTACGACAAGCTGATCCTGTGCACCGGCGGCAGGGCCCGCGCGCTCACCGTTCCGGGCGTCGACACGGCTGCCGTGCATACATTGCGCACGATTGGCGATGCCCTGGCGCTGGCGCCGGCGTTGCGGCCCGGGCGCAGCATCGTGGTGATCGGCGGCGGCTGGATCGGCCTCGAAGTCGCCGCCACGGCACGCCGCAAAGGTGCCGAGGTCACCGTGCTCGAAGCCCAGAGCCGGCTGTGCGAGCGCACCGTGCCGCCGGAAGTCTCGGAACACCTGCTCGGGCTGCATGCCTCGCATGGCACCCGTGTCATGCTCGGCGCCAATATCGCCGGCATCGCCCCCGGTACCGGCGGCCGGTCCGTCGTGAAGCTGGCCGATGGCAGCACGCTGGCTTGCCACGCCATCGTTGCGGGTGTCGGTCTCGTGCCGAACGACGAGCTTGCCTGGGAAGCCGGATTGGAGTGCGACGGCGGCGTGGTCGTCGACGCGGGTTGCCGCACGTCCGACCCCGACATCTTCGCCGCGGGCGACGTCGCGGTCACGCCCAACCCGTGGGCCGGCCGGCGCCTGCGGCTGGAATCCTGGCAGAACGCCCAGGAACAGGGCATTGCCGCCGCGCGCGCGGCGCTCGGTCTCGCGGTCGACTATCAGCCGCTGCCTTGGTTCTGGTCAGACCAGTACGGCATGAACCTGCAGATCCATGGCATCCCCCTTCCCTCGCACCGCGTGGTGGCACGCGGCACGCCCGGCGCGGACAGCTTCGTGCTGTTCTACCTCGACGGCGACGTGGTCAAGGCCGCGCTAGGGTCCAACGCCGCGCGCGACCTGCGCTTCGCGCGCCGCCACATCGAGCAGTGCAAGCCGGTCGATGCCAGCCGCCTGGCCGACCCGAACGTGCCGATGTCCAGGCAGTAAGCCCAGCCATAAGAACAGACCGACCGGAGACAAGCCCCCATGCAGCAGATCGACATCCACAAGCTGGCCGACACGGCCCGCTTCAACCGCTTCCATGCGCTCGTGCTGTTCTGGTGCGCACTCATCATCATCTTCGACGGCTATGACCTCGCGGTCGTGGGCATCGCGCTGCCTTCGATCATGAAGGACCTCGGCGTCGCCCCGACCCAGGCGGGGCTCATGGTCAGCTCCGCGCTGTTCGGCATGGTGTTCGGCGCGATCTTCCTCGGCACCATGGCCGACAGGATCGGCCGCCGCTGGACGATCGCGATCTGCGTCGCCCTGTTCAGCGTCTTCACCGCTGCGGCCGGGCTGGTCAAGGACCCGCTGCTGTTCAGCATGGCCCGCTTCCTGGCCGGGCTCGGCATCGGCGGCGTGATGCCGAATGTGGTCGCGCAAATGACCGAGTACGCGCCGAAGAAAATCCGGGCGACCCTGGTCACCGTGATGTTCAGCGGCTATGCCGTGGGCGGGGTCCTGGCGGCGCTGCTCGGCAAGAGCCTGATCGAGGCCTACGGCTGGCAGTCGGTCTTCCTGGCGGCCGGCCTGCCCGTGCTCCTCATTCCTGTCATTCTCGGGTCGCTGCCAGAATCGATGCCGTTCCTGCTGGCCAGGGGCGACCACGAAGCGTTGCGGCGCATCGTCTCCAGGCTTGCGCCGGAGCAACGGTGGTCGGCCACCGACCGCTTCGCCGTGCCGGCGCAGGACAAGGCCGCCAGCGCGCCAATCCGGCACCTGTTCCACGAGGGCCGTGGCTTCAGCACCATCATGTTCTGGATCGCGTTCTTCATGTGCCTGTTCATGGTGTACGCGCTCAGTTCATGGCTGACCAGGCTGATGGCGGGCGCCGGCTACAGCCTGGGTTCCGCGCTGACCTTCGTGCTGGTCCTCAACCTCGGGGCGATGATGGGCGCCGTGGGCGGCGGCTGGCTCGCCGACCGCTACCACATCAAGTACGTGCTCGCCGCCATGTACGCGCTGGCCGCGGTCTCGATCACGCTGCTCGGATTCAGGATGCCGACTGAACTGCTGTTCGTCGTGGTGGGCCTGGCCGGTGCGTCGACGATCGGCACGCAGATCGTCGCCAATGCCTACACCGGGCAGTTCTACCCGACCGCCATCCGTTCCACCGGTCTTGGCTGGGCCCTGGGCATCGGCCGCAGCGGGGCCATCCTCGCCCCAATCGTCATCGGGGTACTCGTCGCCATGGAACTCCCGCTGCAGCAGAACTTCATCGCGATCGCCATTCCGGCGGTGATTGGCATGGGCGCGGTCCTGCTGATCGATCACAGGCGCTCGGCATCGGCCCGCTACGACGAAATGAGCGCCGGGCTGCCTGCGTCGCCGGTCGGGCTGTCCATCGCGGACCGGAACTGATTCCCCAGGCCGGCGCGGCCCGGCGGGCAGCGCTCCGGGGACAGGCGCGGGCACGGCTAGAATGTATTCATGGGAACCACGTCGGGATCACTCCCAGGCCCCGACCCCGGTTCAGTCAGAATCGAAGAGGTTGTCGCGATGAAGGCAAGAGCCTCGATCATTGCATTCGTATTGGTGACCCTGGCCACTCCGATGGCGCACGCGGGGGTGGCCGAGGACGCGCGCGGGTTCAAGAACGGCGTCAAATCGGCTGGCAAGCAGGCCGGGCATGCGGTGCGCGACGGCGCGCATGCCATTGGCCGCGGCGCGAAGGCGGCCGGCCATGCGATTGCCGATACCACTAAACAGGGCTATCGCGCGACCAAGAGGGCCGTGAAGGGTCACGAGTAAGGACTTGTCCTGCGGAGCCGGATCCTGCCGCGCTCCCTTGCTCCTTTACGCCCTCAGGCCGACTGGGAAGGCATCCGCGGCACGAAGCGGCGGCGCTCGATCTCGCCACCCCGGGCCACCAGGGTGGTCGCCTCGGGAATTTCCTCCCATACCCCCTGCACCTCGATCAGCGGCTCGGACAGCACCAGGAAGGCGTTGTCGCCGGCGGCGATGATGCGCGGATCGTCCGGGTAAAGCGCGCGCAATTGCCGGAACGAGGTGCTGTGGAACAGCGAGCGCGAGTCCGTCTCGCTCGAATAGCGCACCGCCACGATCTGCTGGCCGTCGGTCACGCAGACGGTCATGTTGAGCGGAAACTGCACATCGTAACGGTGGCCAACGTCCTCGATCAGCCCGGCCATCTGTTCCAGCGCGCCGCCCGGATCGCGCTCCAGGCCGAAACTCAGGGCCAGGAAGAACATCACCTCGGAGTCGGTCGACCCCTCGATCCAGCGGAACAGGTGCGGCGCCACGGCCAACATCAGGTCACGCCGCAACAGCGGGTATTCGCGGATCAGGCCGTTGTGGACGAACAGCCAGCGGCCGAAGCGGAACGGATGGCAGTTGGTCTCCTGCGTCGGGGTGCCGGTGGCTGCGCGCACGTGGGCAACGAAAAGTGGCGCTCTCACCGCCCGCGCGGTCTCGCGCAGGTTGGTGTCGCTCCAGGCCGGGTGCAGGCAGCGGTAGCGGAACGGCACCTCCGAGTGACGTCCATACCACCCGACGCCGAACCCGTCGCCATTGGTCGTGGTATGACCCAGCCGCGAATTCAGGCTCTGGTCGATCAGCGAGTGTTCCGGCTGGAACAGCACCGTTTCCAGCGGAACGGATTTGCCCGAGTAAGCCAGCCAGCGGCACATGATGCTCCTCCTTGACCGGTGCGGCCCGGTGGCTTCCGGCCCACACTTCCAGTTGTAGGACGACAACGCGCGAACGCAAAGCACGCGCAGCTGTGGCGCACCGGCTACCCTCAACTGTGCGCCGGCTCCACCGGGATACGGCGAGTTGACGCTGCGAAGCAGCAATGGCTGTAGAATACGCGTCCTCCCCGATTCCAATGGTCACGGCGTCCGATATCGGCCCGCGCCGCACCGGTACCTCACGAGCTTGACAGCAGGCCCGATAGCGCACGCACAGCGTGCGCGCTGCTGTCGAAACGCGATTCACGAAGGAAACAGTAGTAAATGACAAGCGGCGTACAACGAACGGCAGCTAAAACACGAGAAACAGGCGCAATCAAGGACCCTGGCCAGACCAGCGCAGGGTCGACGGCGCAGCCTGATCCATCGACGGAAGCCGCCGCGCGTAGCCAGCAATTGCGTGCGCTGATCCAGCTGGGCAGGCAGCGCGGCTACCTGACCCACGCGGATATCAGCGACCACCTGCCGGAGAACTTCACTGACACGGCGGCGATGGAAAGCATCGTCAGCACGTTCGCCGAGATGGGCGTGAAGATCTATGAGCAGACGCCGGATGCCGAGACGCTGCTCCTGAGCGATGGCCCGGTGGTGGCCTCGGACGACCAGGCCGATGAAGAGGCCGAGGTAGCGCTTGCGACTGTGGACTCCGAGTTCGGCCGGACCACCGACCCGGTGCGCATGTACATGCGCGAAATGAGCTCGGCAACGCTGCTCACGCGCAAGCAGGAAGTCGAGATCGCCAAGCGCATCGAGGAAGGCCTGAACAATATGGTGCATGCCATCTCGGCCTGCCCGTTCACCATCGCCGCGATTCTCGAGCTGTCGGGCAAGGTCGCCAGCAATGAAATCAGCATCGACGACCTGGTCGATGGCCTGAGCGACGAGAGTATTGCCGAAGCAGCCGTGGCGGCGGCAGCTGACGAGACCGACGACAGCGTCGATAGTGCCGACGAGGCCGATGACGATTCCGAAGACTCCGACGACGAAGGCTCGACCCAGCAAAGCAACGAAAAAGCCCTGGCCCAACTGCGTGAGGAATGCCTGAAGCGGTTCGCGCGCGTCACCGCGCAATTCGAGCTGATGTGCCAGGAAAGCGCCGCAAATGGCGCGGGCTCGGCAGCCTTCCTGGCCGCAAGGGATGCGGTGCGCGAAGAACTGCGCACGATCCGCTTTACCGCGAAGACCATCGAGCGCCTGTGCGCCAACGTCCAGGCCATGGTCGACGAGGTGCGCACGGTCGAGCGCCAGGTGGTCCAGCTGCTGGTCGAGCGCTGCGGGATGGAGCGCGAGGAGGTCATCGCCCGCTTCCCCGGCAATGAAACCAACCTGGCCTGGGGGCAGGAGCTGGTCGCCCAGTCCCGTCCGTACAGCGCGGCGGTCGCGCGGGCCCTGCCGGACCTCGAGGCGCACCAGCAAAAGCTGATCGACATCCAGGCCCGGGCGGCGCTGTCGCTGCCCGACCTGAAGGGCGTCAACCGCAAGATGCTGGCTGCCGAGCGGCAGATGCGCCAGGCCAAGCACGAGATGACGCAGGCCAACCTGCGGCTGGTGATCTCGATTGCCAAGAAGTACACCAACCGCGGGATGCTGTTCCTGGATCTGATCCAGGAAGGCAACATCGGCCTGATGAAGGCGGTCGACAAGTTCGAATATCGCCGCGGCTGGAAATTCTCCACCTACGCGACGTGGTGGGTGCGCCAGGCCGTGACGCGGGCGATTGCCGACCAGGCCCGCACCATCCGCGTCCCGGTGCACATGATCGAGCAGATCAACAAGCTCAATCGCCTGTCGCGCGAGATCATGCAGCAGACCGGCAAGGAACCCGATCCGGCGGTGCTGGCCGAGCGCCTGGACATGACCGAAGACAAGGTTCGCTCGATCATGAAGATCGCGAAAGAGCCGGTCTCGATGGAAACCCCGGTCGGCGAGGATGGCGATACCAGCCTGGGCGACATGATTGCCGACTCGGACACGGCCACGCCCGCCGACGCCGCATTGCAGGCGGGCCTGCGCGCCGTCGTGCGCGAAATGCTCGACGAGCTCACGCCGCGTGAAGCCAAGGTGCTGCGGATGCGCTTTGGCATCGATATGTCCACCGACTACACGCTGGAAGAAGTCGGCAAGCAGTTCGATGTCACGCGCGAGCGGATCCGCCAGATTGAAAGCAAGGCAATGAAGAAGCTGAGGCATCCCAGCCGGGCAGACCAGCTGATCACCTATCTGCGCGACGCCTGATACTTGCCGGCAACAGCCGCTTGGCCGACTGACACAGAGCAGACAGGAGCTTTCGGATGACTGACTCGAACCTATCTTTCTTCGGCAGGGTCTCGCTTGCCATGGGCACCTTCTTCGCCATCCTTGGCAACCGCGAACTCGCGGCCGGTGTCAAGCGCCTGCGTGACGGCGAGGGATTCGCCGCGGCGCCGGCGCCCGCGCCTGTATCAGCACCTGCTCCCGCCCCGGTGGCGGAGGCTGCCGCACCCGTGCTGAAGGAAGCCAGCCCGGTGGCGGCGCTGCAGTTGCTCGGACTGCTCCAGCGCGATGCACGCTTCATCGACTTCGTCGAGGAAGATATCGCGCGCTATTCCGACACGGAGATCGGTGCCGCCGCGCGCCTGGTGCACGATGGCTGCCGCGGGGTGCTGCGCGAGCACTTCACCATCCGGCCGGTGCGCGAGGAAGCCGAGGGCAGCCGTGTCACGCTGGCCGACGGCTTCGATGCCACCGCCATCCGCCTGACCGGCAACGTGGTAGGCAGCGCGCCGTTCCATGGCAGCATCAGCCACCGCGGCTGGAAGGTCGAGGAAGTCCGCCTGCCGCGCGTGGCCGAACGCCATGACGCCACCGTGATTGCCCCCGCCGAGGTGGAGCTTTGATGAGCGAAGCACGCTATGCCATCGGCATCGACCTGGGCACCACCCATAGCGCGGTCTCCTACGTCGACCTGGCCGCCAGCGATGGCGAGAAGACCAGCCAGCGCGTCCTGCCCATCACGCAGCTGACCGCGCCGGGGGCCGTCGAAGACCTGGACCTGCTGCCCTCCTTCCTGTACCTGCCACACGCCAGCGAACTCGCCCCGGGCGACCTGGCGCTGCCGTGGAACGCCGCGCGCGACTTCGCCGTGGGCGAGCTGGCGCGCAGCCGCGGCGCGGCCACGCCGATCCGCCTGGTGTCGAGCGCGAAGAGCTGGCTGTGCCATCCCGGCATCGACCGCCGCGCGCCGGTCCTGCCCAACGACGCACCGCCCGAGGTGACGCGCGTGTCGCCGCTGGAGGCTTCCGTGCGCTATCTCACGCACCTGCGTGAAGCCTGGGACCAGGCCCACCCCGAAGCGCCGTTTGGCGAGCAGGACGTCACCGTGACGATTCCCGCATCGTTCGACCCGGCCGCACGGGAGCTGACAGCCGAGGCAGCCGCCGCGGCCGGCTATGCCCGCATGACCCTGCTCGAGGAACCCCAGGCCGCGCTCTATAGCTGGATCCAGAAAAGCGGCGGCCAATGGCGCAAGCAGGTCAAGGTCGGCGACATCATCCTCGTCGTCGATGTGGGTGGCGGCACCACCGACCTTTCGCTGATCGCCGTGATCGAGCGCGAAGGCAACCTTGAGCTGCACCGTATTGCGGTCGGCGACCATATCCTGCTCGGCGGCGACAACATGGACCTGGCGCTGGCCCACGTGGTGGCGCGCAAGCTGGCGGCCCAGGGCACGCAGGCCGATCCGTGGCAACTGCGCGCGCTGACCTATGCCTGCCGCGCGGCCAAGGAAACGCTGCTGACCGACCCGGATACCGATACCGTGCCCCTGGTCGTGCCCAGCCGCGGCTCCAGGCTGATCGGCGGCTCGATCCGCACGGACCTGACCCGCGCCGAGCTGACCCAGACCATCCTGGAAGGCTTCTTCCCGCAAGTCGAGGCCTCGGCCCGCCCGGTGAGCCGCGCACGCGCCGGCCTGACGCAGCTTGGCTTGCCCTATGCGCAGGATGCGGCCATCACGCGGCACCTGGCCGCGTTCCTGGGCCGGCAGGTGGCGGCGCTGGCCGAAATCGAAGGCTTGCAAGGCGCACAGCCGGAAGGCGCGACCTTGCTGCACCCGACCGCCGTCCTGTTCAACGGCGGCGTGTTCAAGTCCGGCCTGCTGGCGGACCGCATCCTGCAAACGCTGAACGGCTGGCTCGCCGCGGAAGGCGCGGCCCCTGCCCGCCTGCTTGACGGCGCCGAGCTGGACCTGGCCGTGGCACGCGGCGCCGCCTATTACGGCTACGTGCGGCGCGGCAAGGGGGTGCGGATTCGTGGCGGCACCGCGCGCGCCTACTATATCGCCGTGGAATCGTCGATGCCCGCCGTGCCTGGCTTCGAACCGCCGATCCAGGCCCTGTGCGTGGCGCCGTTCGGCATGGAGGAAGGCACCGAGGCCGCGCTGCCGCCGCAGGAATTCGGCCTGGTGGTAGGCGAACCCGTGCACTTCCGCTTCTTCGGCTCGTCGGTGCGCCGCCAGGACCAGGTCGGCACCCTGCTGGACTACTGGGGGCCGGAGGAACTGCAGGAGCTGGAAGAAATCCAGGCGACCCTGCCGGCCGAAGGCCGCACCGCGGGCGAAGTGGTACCGGTCAGGCTGCATGCGCGGGTGACCGAGGCCGGCACCCTGGAACTCGAAGCCGTGCCCGGCGGCAGCGCTGAGCGCTGGAAGGTCGAGTTCGATGTGCGCGGCAGCGCCGATGCCTGAGCAAGCGGCCGGGCCGGCGACAAAGCAATACGTCGTCGGCATCGACCTCGGCACCAGCAACACCGTCGTCGCCTACGCGAAGGCCGGGTCCGACGATATCCGCGTCTTCGATATCGACCAGCTGGTCAGCCCGGGCGAGGTCGCGGCCCGTCCCCTGCTGCCCTCGGTGCGCTACCACGCGGCACCGGGCGAGCTCAGCGGCGACGACCTGCAGCTGCCCTGGCAATCCGCCGCCAGCGCCGCCGCGCGCCGGACCGTGTTCGGCCGCCTGGCGGCCACGCTCGGCGCGCAAGTGCCCGGCAGGCTCGTAGCCAGCGCAAAGAGCTGGCTGTCGCATGCTTCGGTCGACCGCACCGCGGCCATCCTGCCTTGGGGCGGGGATGACGATCTCGACAAGATCTCGCCCGTCGTCGCCAGCGCCAGCTACCTGGGCTATGTGTGCGCGGCGTGGAACCACCGTTTTCCCGATGCGCGGCTCGAGGACCAGGACGTGGTCCTCACCGTGCCCGCCTCGTTCGACGAAGGCGCGCGCGCGCTGACGCTTGAGGCGGCGCGCCTGGCCGGTCTGCCCGCGCTGCGCCTGCTCGAGGAGCCGCAAGCCGCGCTCTACGACTGGCTGTTCCATCATCGCCAGAGCCTGGACACCGACCTGGCGCAAACCCGCCTGGTGCTGATCTGCGACGTGGGCGGCGGCACCACCGACCTCACCCTGATCCGGGTGGACATGCAGGACGGGCAGCCGCAGCTGACCCGCATCGGCGTGGGCAACCACCTGATGCTCGGCGGCGACAACATGGATCTTGGCCTGGCGCATCTGGTCGAGGCGCGCCTCGGGGCCGGCGGGGCCGCGCAGCCGCGGCTGTCGGCGGCCGGCCTGTCGCAGCTGGTCGCGCGCTGCCGCGCCGCCAAGGAACAGCTGCTCGGCGCGCAGGCGCCGGACTCGGTCGCGGTGACGCTGCTGGGCGCGGGCGCCAGGCTGATCGGCGGCGCACGCTCGGTGGAAGTGACGCGGCAGGAGGTCGAACAGCTGATCGTCGACGGCTTCTTCCCCAAGGTGCCGGCCAGTGAAAGGCCGGGGCGCGCACGGGGCGCGATTGTCGAGTTCGGCCTGCCGTATGCGTCCGACCCCGCCGTGACCCGGCACGTTGCGGCGTTCCTGAGCCAGCACGCGGCGCAGTCGCGGGCGGCACTGGACGCACCACAGGCGCCGGCCGATGCCTTGCCGATGCCCGATACCCTGCTCCTCAACGGCGGCGTATTCAGGGCGCAGGCGCTGGCCGGCCGCATCGCCGACACGCTGGGCACGTGGCGCGGCGCGCCGCTGCAGGTCCTGCACAACGACAATCCCGACGTTGCCGTGGCCCGGGGCGCGGTTGCGTATGCCCGGGCCCGTGCCGGGCAGGCCCCGCGCATCGGCGGCGGCTCGCCGCGCAGCTACTTTCTGGTCCTCGATGATGGCGCGTCGGGGCCGCAAGGGATCTGCCTGCTGCCGCGCGGCACTGAGGAAGGCCACGAGATTCACCTCAGCGACCGCACTTTCGCCTTGCGGCTCGGCCATCCGGTGCAATTCCACCTGGCATCCTCCGTCGCCGACACGGCCTATCAGCCCGGTCAGCTGACCGACCTGTCGGCGGGCGACTTCATCCGCCTGCCGCCGATCGCCACCGTCGTGCCGCCGCGCGGCGCCAGCGGCCCGCGGGAAACGCCGGTGCAGATCACCGCCTCGCTGACCGAGGTCGGCACGCTCGAGGTCCACTGCATCGACATCGCGGATGCCTCGCAGCGATGGCGCCTTGAGTTCCAGTTGCGTGGCAATGACACCCAGGCGGCACCGGCGCCCGATACGGCACACCCGTCCCTGCCCCAGGCCCTGGAGGCGATCGACCGCACCTTTGGCGCGCGCTCGCAGGACGTCGGCCCCAAGGAGGTCAAGCGCCTGCGTGCGCAGCTGGAACAGCTGCTGGGTGCGCGCGAGCAATGGGACAGCGCCGTGCTGCGCGAGCTGTTCGGCGCCTTCTGGGAACGCGCCCGGCGCAGGCGGCGCACTGCCGACCATGAACGCCTGTGGCTGAACCTGGCCGGCTATTGCGTGCGCCCGGGATTCGGCTATCCGCTCGACGAATGGCGCGTCGGGCAACTCTGGTCGCAGTACGACCAGGGCATCCAGTACGTCAACGAAAGCCAGAACTGGTCCGAGTGGTGGACGCTGTGGCGGCGCGCGGCAGGCGGGCTGGACGAAAGCGCGCAACTGCGCCTGCTGGAAGACATGGCCTTCTACCTGCAGCCACCCGGCAGCACCCGCTACAAGAAGCCCGCCGGGCCCGCCAGGGGCGGCTATGCCGATATGGTGCGCCTTGCCGGCTCGCTCGAGCGCATTCCCGCCGACGCCAAGATCGAACTGGCCGAATGGCTGCTGGCCCGGCTGCGCAAGCCATCCGAAAACAGCCAGGGCTGGTGGGCCGTGGGCCGCATCGGCGCGCGCCGGCCGTTCTACGGCAGCGCGCACAGCGTGGTGCCGGCCGGGACCGCCGCCCAATGGGTGGACGCGATCCTGGCCCTCGACTGGAAAAAGGTCGAGCCGGCAGCGTTCGCCGCCGTGCAGATCGCGCGCATGACCGGCGATCGCAGCCGCGACCTGCCCGACGAGATCCGGGCAACCGTGGTGCGCCGGCTGGAAGCCGCCAACGCGCCGCCAAGCTGGATTGCCACGGTGCGCGAAGTGGTGGAACTCAATACCGCGGACGAGGGGCGGGTGTTTGGGGAGGCGCTGCCCGCCGGGCTCAAGTTGATCGCGGGGTAGCAGACCAGCGCGAATCGACTGGCAGGCGCCTCATTTGCCACTTATCTGCGCCAGCCAGGCCGATGATCTACGATGACGGTAGGCTCCTTGCCTGCCCCACTCGTGAAGCCATCAGCGCCCCGCCCACTCCTCCCAATCCTGGTCGCCGCCATCGCGCTGGCCTTGCCCTGCTCGATCACCGCCGCCGACGACGCCCTTGCCCCGCAGCGCGCCGACATGGTCAGGGAGATCGCCGCGGTCGCGGCAGCGGCCGCCGCCCAGAGCGGCAGGCATGCCATCGACCCGCGCGTCATGGCCGTGATGGGGCAAGTGCCTCGCCACGAGTTTGTGCCGGACGCGCAGAAGCCGCACGCCTATGAGAACCGGCCGCTGCCGATAGGCCATGGCCAGACCATTTCGCAGCCGTATATCGTCGCCCTGATGACCGACCTGATGATGGTCAAGCCTGGCGACACCGTGTTGGAAATCGGCACCGGATCCGGCTACCAGGCCGCGGTGCTGACCGGGCTGGCGCGCGCGGTCTATACCATCGAGATCATCGAGCCGCTGGGACGGCACGCCTGCGACCGCCTGAAGCGGCTGGCCTACCGGCAGGTGGCGTGCAAGGTGGGCGACGGCTACTACGGCTGGGACGAACACGCGCCCTATGACGCCATTGTCGTCACCGCGGCGGCCAGCCACGTGCCGCCGCCGCTGATCCGGCAACTGAAGCCAGGCGGGCGCATGGTGATCCCGGTGGGCGCCCAGTTCCTGACGCAGTACCTGCTGCTGGTCGAAAAGTCCGAGGACGGCACCGTTTCCACCAGGCAGATCCTGCCGGTCAGGTTCGTGCCGCTGGTTGGCAAGCACTGAAGCGCGGCACATCAGCCCGGCCAGCTGACGCCATGCCACGCCCCCCGCTGTTCGCCCTGGCCTTGCTCTCTGCCGCCGCGCTGGGCTACGAGATCCTGCTGATGCGGCTGCTTTCCATCATCCAGTGGCATCACTTCGCCTACATGATGATCAGCGTGGCACTGCTGGGCTATGGCGCGGCGGGTGCGCTGGTGGCGCTGGCGCAGCGAACGCTGGTCCGCCATTTCGTGCCAGTGTTCGCGGGCGGGGCCCTGCTGTTCGGCGTCAGCGCGATGGGTTGCTTCGCCCTGGCCCAGCACGTGGCGTTCAACCCCCTGGAGATCCTGTGGGAGCCATCGCAGCCGCTGCGCCTGTTGCTGATCTACCTGCTGCTGTTCGTGCCGTTCTTTTGCGCCGCGACCAGTATCTGCCTGAGCTTTTCCCGCTTCACCGGGCAGGTTCCGCGCATCTACAGCTTCGATATCCTTGGCGCCGGGCTGGGCTGCCTGGGCATCATCGTGGCGCTGTTCGCGCTGCATCCGGTCGATGCGCTGCGGCTGGTCGGCATGGCAGGCATGGCGGCGGCGGCGCTGGCATGCGTGGAATGCCGCTGGCACCGGCCCTGGCTGCCGGCGCTGCTGCTGTTGGCGGCAATCGTTCCGGCCGGCGTGCCAGGTGACTGGATTGCGCTGCGGCCGTCCGAGTACAAGGAGCTGAGCCAGGCCCTGCGCATCGGCAACGCGCGCGTGGTGGCGCAGCGCTCGAGTCCCCTCGGCCTGGTCACGGTGGTCGAGAGCCCTTCGATCCCGTTGCGGCACGCACCCGGGCTGAGCCTGAATGCCAGCCAGGAGCCGCCAGCACAACTGGCCGTATTTACCGATGGCGACGGGCTCAGTGCGCTCAACCGCCATGACGGCCGGCGCGAACCGCTTGCCTACCTGGGCGACCTGACCTCTGCCCTGCCCTACCACTTGCTGCGCAATCCGAAGGTGCTGGTGCTGGGCAGCGGTGCGGGGGCGGACGTCTTGCAGGCGGTCTATCACCAGGCCAGCGCGGTCGATGCCGTGGAACTGAATCCGCAGGTGATCGACCTGGTGCAGGGCCGCTTCGCTGCGTTTTCCGGCAAGCCGTACAGTGCCGCCGGCGTGCGTGTCTTTGCCGGCGAGGCGCGCGGCTTCCTGGCGGCCAGCACGGCACGCTACGACCTGATCCAGGTGGCCCTGCTGGATTCATTCAGCACCTCATCGGCCGGACTGTACGCGCTCTCCGAGAGCTATCTCTATACCGTTGAGGCCTTCCAGGGCTACCTGCGCCATCTTAGGCCCGGCGGCCTGCTTGCGATCACGCGCTGGGTCACGCTGCCGCCGCGCGACATACCCAAACTGCTCGCCACCGCCGTGGCCGCCATGGAAGGCGCGGGCGTGCCCGATCCGTCCCGGCGGCTGGCGCTGATCCGTGGCTGGAAGACGGCCACGCTGGTGGTCAAGAACGGGGAATTCAGTGCCGCGGACCTTGCCGCCCTCGCCGACTTCTGCCGCGCCCGTTCCTTCGACGTCGAATACTATCCCGGCATCCAGCCCGGCCAGGCGAATCGCTACAACGTGCTGGACCAGCCCTACTTCTTCGACGCCGCGCAGGCCCTGCTCGGCCCCGAACACGACCGGTTCCTGTCCCGCTACAAGTTCGATGTGCGGCCCGCCACCGACGACAGGCCGTATTTCTTCCATTTCTTCAAATGGCGCACGCTGCCTGAACTGCTGTCGCTCAAGGCGCAGGGTGGCCTGCCCTTGCTGGAATGGGGCTATCCGGTGCTGGTGGCGACGCTGCTGCAGGCCACCGCCCTGGCATGGCTGCTGATCGTGGTCCCGCTCTGGATTCTGCGGCGGCGCCCCCGGCCGCAGCCCGCCGCGGGGCCTGGCGGCAATGGCGCAGCCGTGCGGCGCTTGCCCGAATGGCGGGCCGGCTTCTACTTCCTCGCGGTCGGCCTCGGCTTCATGTTCGTGGAGATCGCCTTTATCCAGAAATTCATCCTGTTCCTGAGCCACCCGCTCTACGCGGTCGCGGTGGTGCTGTGCGCCTTTCTCTGCTTTGCGGGACTGGGTAGCCGATACGCCCAGCGCATGCCCGCGCGCGCTGGCGATGACCGCGGCCGGCGGCAGGCGGCGCTGGCCGTCAACGGCATCTGCGTGGCCGCGCTGGTCTACCTGGCGGCGCTGCCGACGGTGTTCAGGCTGCTGATCGGGTTGCCGGACCCGGCCAGGATAGGTGTCTCAGTGCTGCTGATCGCGCCGCTGGCGTTTCTGATGGGAATGCCGTTCCCGCTCGGCCTGGCCCGGGTCGCGGCGCGCGACGAAACGCTGGTGCCCTGGGCATGGGGCATCAACGCCTGCGCCTCGGTGGTGGCGGCGGTCCTTGCCACGCTGGTCGCGATCCATGTCGGATTCACCGCGGTGGTGCTGCTGGCGCTGCTCCTGTACGCTGCCGCGGCGCTTGCGTGCCCATGAACCGGGGCCGGGATCGATCTCGCATGCCATGGCTGCGGGTCACCCCGTGCTAGGATGAATGCCCGCCCGGCAGAAAGACGCCCAATCGGCCCATGACCACCCTCTACACAACCCTCGGCGTGGCACCGGACGCCACCCTGGACGAGATCAAGCGCGCCTACCGCCGCGCCGCGATGAAGTGGCACCCCGACCGCAACCTTGGCCGCGAGACTGAGGCGCATGCGGCATTCCAGGAAATCCGCGACGCCTACACCATTCTCTCCGATGCCGGGCAGCGCCAGATCTACGACGAGGTATTCGAGCGGGAGATGCGGCGCTGGCAGGCCGAGCGCGAGGCCCAGGAAGAGCAGGAGCGCGAGGCGCAACGCGAGAGCCAGCGCATCGCGCAGGAACACTACGAGAAAATGCTCGGTATCGCGATGCGCTTTGCCGACGACGGCCACAACCGCGACGTCATCTTCGGCGTGCTGCTCGGCCGCGACTGCGAGGCGGAACTGGCGTCACGCATCGCGGACAGCATATGGGCGCTGCAGGAGTCGCGGCGGGCAAGTGCGCGGGACGCGCACGCGCCGGACACCGAGGCCGCCCAGGCGCCCGACGGGGCGGCAGCGTCAAACCCCGACGAGGAAACGCGGCCCAGGCGTCATGCCGGCGCCTTCGATTCGTTCTGGCACGGCTTGTTCGGCATCCGCTCCTAGATGTCGGGGGCGACCAGGAGCCCGCTTTTCACCGTATGGATCAGCGCAAGGCGATCTTCAACCGCCTTGCGCAGGACTTCGCGTCCCCTGAACGGATCCGTCAGGTAACTGGCGTACTGGCTTGCCCGAATCTGCACCTTGAGATGCATCGTCGTCGGTCCACTCTCCGGCCATGTCACCAGGAACGCCGGATGGCTGTCCGCGCACTCAACGAAAGCAGCGTCAGGGGACGGGAAACAGGAGTCGGCGCCCTGGGCAAGGAACTGTAGATCCTTGTCCTTGAACTCGTAGGTTGCCATTGCTTACTCCCATCGCGCGAAGCCGGGCCCTCAGTGAATCTGCATCCCGCGCATGGCATGAATCCGGCCATGATGCTGCGTCAACGCCTCATACTGGCGCTGCAGCGCCGCGCTGGCCTCTGGCGGCAGCGGCTTCATCATGACGGACTGATACTCGCGCCTGGCGGCATCTTCCTCGTGCTCGCACATGCCCAGCACGGCGTCGTCGTTGTTCGGCGACAGCATGTGGCGGAATGCCATCCAGCGGCGGTACAGCATGCCATTCATGCTGCCCCGGTCAGCTGGCGCGCCGCCCATGGCGCTGACCATCGACTGCAGTTCCTTCACCGACGCCCGGTACGATTCCGCGGTGCTGGTCAGAATGTCGCGCAGCGCTGCATCGCGCACTTCGCTGGCTCCGCTCATGCAGGCCAGTTCGCTGTCCTTGCCAGCCTCGATCAGCTGGTTCAGCGCCAAGACAGCTTGTTGCTGGTTGTTGCCCATGGAATTCTCCCAATTTGCATGCCAGCGATGCGCAACTTCGGCGCAAGTCGCCAGGTCTCGCCAACGGACGGACCGCCACGGCGCAACCGGCCGCGAGGGGAACGTCGGAGACGCCATCAACATGAATCAGCCGGTTCGCGCCGGGCCCCATCTGCCTGCCCGTTCAGAGGCAAGGCGTGATTCCATGATAGGAGATGGCTGAACCTCGCTTCAGCCCTTGCCCAGGATTGCCATTGCCTTGTTCGCATCGTCGAGCGAGTCCACCGACACGTACGCGACAAACTGTATCCCGATGACGGAGGCAGAGAATCCGCGCAGGTTGATTCCGCCTTCCGCCAGCTTTCGGGTCAGTTCCGCCACGATGCCGGGCCGGTCCCCGCCCATGATTCGCACCGAATGCAGGCTGTGCGTGACGTTGAAGCCGACCTGGGCAGCGGCACGGATTTCCCTGTCATTCTGCAGCGGTGTCACGAACACGACACCCTTGCCGGGGTCCTCCGGCGTGCGGCGCGCAATCGCGAATTGCAGGTCCGCACCGGCATCGCGCAAGGTCTCCAGTACCTCGGCGAGGCCGCCGGGACGGTCCGGTATGGTTGCCGCCCACACGTCCACGCGTTCCACGAGAAGATCGTTGGTCATTGCTCATTCCTCCAATGCCCTCCTACGAATCTAGCTCATGGCGGCCGCCAGGCAAGCTCCGGGCTCGGCGGACAGCGGCAGGGCGAATTCCTGGAAACTCCCCGTGCCCGGACTTAATATGGACTAGTCGTTTCAGGCAGCTATCGCAGGATAGTGGCACCGACCATCCCTGGATGGATGCCATGAAAGTGAAGGGGGATCGTCATGTCTGAAGGCAAAGCGCCACGCCATGCTGCCCAGCAGGAATTGGCTGATGTGTCCGAGGCCGAAATCGCGGTCCATTGGCCCGAGGAAGACTACGTCCCGCCGGCCGGCCAGTTCATTGCGCAGGCCAATCTGACCGATCCCCATATTTTCGAGCGCTTCTCCCTCGAACGTTTCCCCGAGTGCTTCAAGGAGTTCGCAGACCTGCTGGACTGGTACAAATACTGGGAAACGACCCTGGATACCAGCAACCCGCCTTTCTGGCGCTGGTTCGTCGGCGGCAGGATCAACGCCTGCCACAATTGCGTGGATCGCCACCTCGCTGCATACAGGAACAAGACCGCGATTCATTTCGTGCCCGAGCCGGAGGATGAGGCGGTGCATCACCTCACCTACCAGGAGCTCTTCGTTCGCGTCAATGAGCTGGCCACCCTGCTGCGCGAGTTCTGCGGCCTGAAGGCCGGCGACCGCGTCACGCTGCATATGCCGATGGTGGCCGAACTGCCCATCACCATGCTCGCCTGCGCCCGCATCGGCGTGATTCATTCGCAGGTATTCAGCGGCTTCAGCGGCAAGGCCTGCGCCGAACGCATCGCGGACTCCGAGAGCCGGCTGCTGATCACCATGGACGCCTATCACCGCGGCGGTGAATTGCTCGATCACAAGGAAAAGGCCGACATCGCCGTGGCAGAAGCCGCCAGCGCCGGTCAGCAGGTCGAGAAGGTCCTGATCTGGCAGCGCTACCCGGGCAAGTATTCCAGTGCCGCCCTACTGGTGAAGGGCCGCGATGTCATTCTCAATGACGTGCTCGCCGGGTTCCGCGGCAGGCGTGTCGAGCCTGAGCCGATGCCGGCGGAGGCGCCGCTGTTCCTGATGTACACGAGCGGCACCACGGGCCGGCCCAAGGGCTGCCAGCATTCCACTGGCGGCTATCTGTCCTATGTGGCGTGGACCTCTAAGTACATCCAGGATATCCACCCCGAGGACGTCTACTGGTGCATGGCCGATATTGGCTGGATCACCGGGCATTCCTACATCGTCTATGGCCCGCTCGCGCTCGCCGCTTCGTCTGTCGTCTATGAAGGCGTGCCGACCTGGCCCGACGCCGGCCGGCCCTGGCGTATTGCGGAAAGCCTTGGCGTCAATATCTTCCACACCTCGCCCACCGCAATCCGCGCGCTGCGGCGCAACGGGCCCGACGAGCCGGCGAAGTACGACTGCCATTTCAAGCACATGACCACGGTGGGCGAGCCGATCGAGCCCGAAGTCTGGAAGTGGTACCACCGTGAAGTCGGCAAGGGCGAGGCGGTGATCGTGGACACCTGGTGGCAAACCGAGAATGGCGGCTTCCTCTGCAGCACGCTGCCGGGCATCCACCCGATGAAGCCCGGCAGCACTGGCCCGGGAATCCCGGGCATTCATCCGGTGATCTTTGACGAGGAAGGCAATGAGGTCCCGGCCGGCTCGGGCAAGGCGGGCAACATCTGCATCCGCAATCCCTGGCCGGGCATATTCCAGACCGTCTGGAAGGATCCGGACCGCTACGTGCGCCAGTACTATGCGCGCTATTGCAAGAATCCCGACAGCAAGGACTGGCACGACTGGCCGTATATGGCGGGCGATGGCGCAACGCAGGCGGCGGACGGCTACTTTCGCATCCTTGGCCGCATCGACGACGTGATCAATGTTTCCGGCCATCGCCTCGGCACCAAGGAGATCGAATCCGCAGCACTGCTGGTGCCGGACGTCGCCGAGGCGGCGGTGGTGCCGGTGGCCGACGAGGTCAAGGGCAAGGTGCCTGATCTCTATGTATCGCTCAAGCCGGGACTGTCGCCCTCCATCAAGATCGCGAACAAGGTCTCGGCCGCGGTGGTATCCCAGATTGGCGCGATTGCGCGTCCGCATCGGGTCGTGATCGTCCCCGACATGCCCAAGACACGCTCGGGCAAGATCATGCGCCGCGTGCTGGCGGCGATCTCCAACCACCAGGAGCCTGGAGACGTATCCACGCTTGCCAATCCGGAGGTCGTCGAGAAGATCAGGGAGCTGGCGACATAGGACGGCACTCCTGCCGGCGGCTCCCGGCACGCCGCTCACTTCCGCTCATCGGCACCCCCTGCCCCGAGCGCCTCGAGCAGCGGCCGCAAGGCATCGAGCTCCGCGCCAAAGCCGCTCCAGTCCCCCGCCTTCAAACGCTCGACGGCGCGGTCATAGTGCGCGAGTGCTTCGCGCGCGCGGGCGTTCGCTGCGCCCTGCGCCGGAATCGCCGCCGGCGCGGATTCCTTGAACAGGGCCGCAAGCGCTGCGCCCAGGGTGTCCTCCATGACCACGCGATCGCCATAGGCGGCGATCACCCGCTTGAGTTCGGGCAACTGGCCGGACTCCGCACGCAGGTAGAGCGGCGAGACATAGAGGATGGAGTTCTCGATCGGCACGACCTGCAGATGGCCGCGGATGACTCGCGAGCCCATCTGGTTCCACAGCGAAATCTGCTGCGAGATCTCGGTATTCTGCTGGATGCGCGCCTCGATCTGGAACGGCCCGTAGACCAGCTTTTCCTTGGGGAAGGTGTAGGCGACGAGCTTGCCGTAGTTGGGGGGATCGGAGCGCGCAGCCAGCCAGGCGATCATGTTCTCGCGCTGGCTCGGCACCATCGGCAGCATCAGGACGAACTCGGCGCGCGGTTCGTCCGGCAGCCGCAGGATCATGTAGTAGGGCATCATCCGCGCGGCGGGCGTGTTCCCTGTGCTCATGCCGGTCAGCTGGCGAGGAAACTCCCACAGATCCTCGCGGTTATAGAAGACTTCTGCCGCTTCCATGTGGTAGGCGCGGTAGATCCGCGCCTGGATCAGGAACAGGTCCTCAGGGTAGCGGATATGCCGCTGCAGGTCCTGCGACATGGCGCCCAGCGGCCTGAACATGCCCGGGAAGATGCGCTGGTACACCTGCACGATCGGATCGGCCGGGTCGCTGGTGTAGAAGTCGACCGTGCCGTTGTACGCATCGATCACGACCTTGACGGCGTTGCGGATGTAGTTGGCGCCGCCACCGGTGCCGGGCTGCGAATAAGGGAACCAGCGGCTGGTAGTGTAGGCGTCCTGGATCCAGTAGAGGCGACCATCGCTCACGACCACATAGGGGTCATGGTCGAGGCTGAGGAACGGCGCAATCGTGCGCACGCGGTTCCGGATATTGCGATGGAGCAGGATGCGGCTTTCCTGCGTGATGTAGCCGCTCAGCAGGATATTGGGATCGCCGAGATGCCAGGCGAACAGGGTCCGGCGCGCAATGCCGCCGATTCCGATGCCGTCGCGCCCGCGATAGGCCGTATAGACGTTGTCCTTGCCCTTGGGGTAGTCGAACTCGGGCACGCTGCCTTTGACGATGACATAGCCTTTGCCGCCTTCACCGAAATAGAGGCGCGGCTCCTGGATGACCGGGCCGCCGTCGGAGAGCGGGGGAATGTCATGCAGATAGAGCGAGGGCAGGCCTTCGGCGGATTTCTCGGTGACCGGCGACATCACCACGCCATTGCCATGGGTGAACAACAGATGCAGGTTCACCCAGGTCTGGGCATTGGCCGGAATCAGTGCCGGCTCAAGCTCCCGCGCCGACAGCATGACCTGCTGGTAGCCAGCGCCGAGCTGGTAGCGGTCGATGTCCGTCGCGAGGAACTTGTAATAGGTCCTGATCTCCTGCAGCTGCGCATAGGTATCGCGCAGCGGCTGCAGGTCCCACAGGCGGATGTTGTCGATGGTCGGCCGATTGGCCTGGAGCGCGGCGAGATTCAGGTTCTGTTCGACCGGAAACGGCTTTACCTCGATCTGCGTCAAGCCATAGGCCTCGCGCGTCAGCGCAATATTGTGTTGGAGATACGGTGTCTCGAGTTGCAGCTCGTTCGGCTTGACATAGAAACGCTGGAACAGTGCCGGCCAGATCGTGCCGAGCACGATTGCGCTACCGACCACCAGCAGCGCCGCGGCCGCAGGCACCCGGTAGTCCCGCCAGCGCATATTGGCCCACGAAGCGGCGGCAGCCGCGGCAGCCAGGCCGACTTGCAGCCACAGGACCGGCAGCCCGACATGGACATCGGTATAGCTCGCGCCGACCACGACGCCGTTGTCGCCGTAGAGCAGCATGAAGCGGTCGAGCCAGTAGGACCACGCCTGCAGCGCGAAGAACAAGCCGAGCAATGCCGATCCATGGGTAGCGGCCGCCGGCGAAAGCCCGCGCGGCGACCGGACCAGCGCGATGTCGCCGCGCAAGCCATAGACCACGCCGGCAAGCACTGCGCTGCAGCCCAGCAGCAGAAGCAGCCAGTTCCTCAGTGCAAGATACGCCGGCAGCGTGAAGAAGTAGAAACCGATGTCCTTGGCGAAGATCGGATCGGTCTTGCCGAAAGGCACCTGATGAAAATAGCGCAGCGCAATGGCCCAGCTCGACAGTTCACCGACGGCCATGAGCAGCCCCACCAGGACGGCGACGCCGGCAATGGCGGCGCGCCAGGGGACGCGCGCCGCAATCTCGCCAACCGGCTGGCCCAGGACCTCCGGCCTCCAGGCCTGCGCCTGGCTCGCGCTGCGGTGCGCCAGCCAGCCCGATAGCCAGAGCGCGCCTGCCGAAACGGCGAATACGGCAAGGAACAGCAGCGCCTGGGTGAGGAAGATCGTGCGGAAAACCCCGGCGTAGCCAACCGAGGCAAACCACATCCAGTCAACAACGAGGCCGGTGACGCGACTGACGGCGATCAGCGCGACGATGACGGCAACAACCCAGGTCGCAAGGCGTCCCAGGCGCGTGGCGTCCCTCGCTGGCGAGCGCATCGATCATGCTCCTTTGCCGCACCGTCGTCCGTGACCCGGCTACTCGGGCTGCCTGCCCATATCAGCATATATGCGTTCGCTGCACAGCGCACGGGGTACGCCACCCTGGCCCGGCCGTGGCGTCGTTGGCGAGCACCCATTCACCCTGCCCGGCCTGATGTGAGCATATGATTCTCAAAATTCAACCAATCCAGGAATAGAATTACAATCTCCGGCGACATTGAACGACAATTCGCATGCCTGTGCTCCGGCCCGCAAATATCATGGACACGTACCCAGAACAAGACCAAGGTGCCTGCCATGCCGACCGGATCTCCCCTGACTGCCGCCCCTCCGGCAACTCTCCCGCATCTGCCCCCGCCAGCCGCGCCGCTCGACCAGCTGGCGCTCAACCTCGAGGCCACCTTCGCCCACAGCGCGCGCATGGTGGCCGGCCACATCGCCACGCACCTGCCGGACACCGACACGCTGCTTGCAACACTGCCGCCAGGCGCCCTGCTCGGCAAGCCGGATTCCTATGCCCGCCACCTGGTCCATGCCGACCCGCTGGAGCGCTTCTCGGCGATGGTGCTGGTCTGGCGCCCGGGCCAGGCCAGCCCCGTGCACGGCCATCGCACCTGGTGTGCCTACCGCGTGCTGCGCGGCACGCTAAGCGAGCAGCACTACCGGTGGGATCCCGCCAGCCGGCAGGCGCGCCATGCCAACACCGTCGCGCGCACGGCCGGCGATACCTTCAGCGTGCCGGCCGGGCTGCAGCATATCCATGCGCTGGGCAATGCCAGCGACGAGATCGCCGTGTCCCTGCACCTCTATGGCGTGCACCGCGACCACATTGCCACCGGCGTGAACCTGCTGGTGCCGACCGCCGACGCCTAGGTTTTGCCGCGCGTAGCCGCGCCGCATGCGGGCGCCGGCCCACCCTCACCTGAACCGCTACGCGCCATGGACCGCTACGACAAACAGATTCTCGCCATCCTGCAGGAAGACGCCACCGTGCCGGTGGCAGAGATCGGCGAACGCGTCGGCCTGACCTCGACGCCATGCTGGCGCCGGATCCAGCGGCTGGAAGACGCCGGCCTGATCCGCAAACGCGTGGCACTGCTCGACGCCGACAAGCTCAATGCCGGGGTCACGGTCTTTGTCTCGGTCCGCACCAGCCAGCACAACGTGAAATGGCTGGCGCAGTTCCACGGGCTGGTGGCATCGATCCCGGAAGTGACCGAGTTCTACCGCATGGCCGGCGATACGGACTACCTGCTGCGCGTGGTGGTGCCGGATATTGCCGCCTACGACCGCGTCTACAAGAAGCTGATCCAGGGCGCCGAGCTGGCCGACGTCAGTTCCAGCTTTGCGATGGAGCAGATCAAGTACACCACGGCGCTGCCGCTCGATTATGCGTAGGCCGGCACCGGCCAGCTAAGCCACGTTCGCGCTGCCACCGCCGATTAGCGTGGCACCGCACCGGGTGCGGTCCCCATGCAGTGCTGCGGGTTGCCCATCGACATCCATGCCGGAACTCGCGTCAACGACCGGCTACGTTGTACATCGCAGGCAGTGTGAAAGGCTTGTGTCACTGCTCGGTCCAACGCGCCTGGTCCCAGTTGCTGGCAAAGTAATGAAGTATTTCGCGCCATGCGAAGAGGCCCGCATGCTCGTGGAGGTAGTCAAGCTCAGCGGCTTCCAGGCGGTCGATGGGAAGCCCACTCGCCCAGGCATGAATCCCAGTATCATCCGTCCCCCAGGGGTTGGTGAGGGTAACTCCCTGAGCAAGACTCTTAGTGCCGACGTATCCGAGGGCGTTGCCATCGGGCTTGTTTCGTTGGCTCGCATTGTCAGTTCCTTTGACTGGATGCTGATGTTTCCTTCGCTTCATTCGCAACTTCCTCCACGTCCCATGACTTAGACATGGTGGTTGCCGTCTTCAATGCCAGGCCTGGCATCCGGGCCGTTCGGCACACCGATGAACTCGTCGGCATGGGGACGCGCATAAGGGTCGTTGGGTGTGGGCCTGCACGCCGCCTCAATCTCGGGAGGCCACACGGGATCGCTGCAAGTTACCAGCGTGAGCCATCGGAATGTCGCATCCAGCAAGATCATCGGCAGGAAGATCAGATCACCAGCAGACCTGAGGTCGCCCCTGCAGATCTTGAAGCCCTCCCAAAAGCCCTCTCGTGGAGCCCAAAAAAACTTCGGTTCAGGCAGGTTGGCGGGACCGTCTTGCATATAACGTCGGTAGTATTCCCACTGCTGCTGGGCCTGTTCCAGCATGAACATCTGCTGCCCGAGAACGAAGGCACGAACCACATTACCGTCCGCGTCCAACTTGTAATGGCGTATGTCATACATCTCATAGCTACGCGACAAGCCACCCATCTTGCTGACGCCCACGCAGAAGAACTCTTCGTTGCTCCATGGCACCTCCCATACACCGTCCCCCCTTTCGTGCGCATGGCATAGATGCGGTGGGTTCTTCGGTTCAGCCGGATCGGACGCCGCTTCAACGTGAAGAGGTTTCGTCGCATCGACTCAGCGGCGATGAAGCCAAAGAAGCCGGTTGCCGAAGCCATCATGATGAGACCAATCAACATAGCAGGCCAGTACCCCGGGCGTCCTACCACTTCTGGTGAGTCATTCTTGAACCCGGAAATGATCATCGCGAAGCCGAGGAAACTGAGCGTCGCAAAAGCTAGGCCCAAGACCCAACTCTGACCGATCATCTGGATTCTTTTTTGCGACTCATCGATGATTTCCAAACAGGTCGAACCTATGCTGTAGACGTTGCCGATTTCATCGGCGACTTCGCTGGACGGCCTATCGATGTACAAGCGGTGCTGCAACTGCCATGTTCCAGGCGGTCTTCCCTTCTCGCGAAAGTAAAGTGGAATGCGTTCATCCTTGGTCGGGAGCTTCATTTCTTGGCATCCTCGCTAACCTTAATGTCAAGTTGAAGAAACTCTGCCCATTCCTTCTCCATGGTGGTGTAGCGTTCGCCATTCGCTTGCTTGCTGAAATGGCAGCGCGTGGCCCATTTGAGCGTGGCCGGGTCGTCCAGGATCGCGATCCTCACGTTCACCGCGAAGAGTACGACCAGGAGAGGCCAAACCGGAGTGCCAACGAGAATTAGTTCTGCAGAGATTAGCGCGGCGGTGCTGGTGTCGCTTACTCTTGTCCAGCACGGCTTCATAGGGCGCCCAAGCCGCATCGCCGGCTGCCTTTTTCCTCGCAAGGCGAGTCGCTTCACGCTCCGCATCTTCGCGCTTCCATCGCTCGGCCGTCGCTTTTCCATTAAACAGAACCGACATGAGTTCGTAAGCCGGAAATCCATCCGGCGTGGTCTTCATGCGCTCAGCCTCGGCCGCCGCGGCCTCCGCCTCTTTTGTGTGCTGCGCCTCGGCGCTGGCCCGGATGTTCGATTCAAGACGATCCAGCAAAAAGTCCGTAGACTGATCCCAGATGACCGCGTTGTTCGCCTTCGGGTGCATCTTGGGATTGGTCAGGATGCTCAGGTCCTCGATAATCGCCAGCGGGTCGTTGCATGCCAGCATCAGTGCCTTGCCGGGCGAAATCTGCTCCATCCGATCCGCAAGCATCGAACCGCTTATGGGGCCAATCGGAGCAATCTCGCCCAGGTTAATGGCGGGCATATCGGCAATCCCGCGCATTGACACTTGCTCACATTGCGTGGCTCGCGAGCGACGCCACGGCGCGCACAGAAACGCTTGTGCCAGCGCTTCCGTCCGCTGACTTGGCGATCGCCCGGCGGAGACCGGCGGCGCCTGAGCGAAACGATATAGCGGCAGTGTGTTTGGGCCAGATCCGGCACCGGCGGAGCGCCCTCGCGGACACTAGGAAAATGCTGATCAGTGAGCTGGCGCAGGTAATCCAGACCTCGGCATTCGTAATGTGAGAGAAGCAGGCCGCATTTCCCTAAGTGAACCTGAACGCCAGCGAAATAATGATCGGCCCCAGCACCGGCAGCAGCACGTTGGCAATGGCATAGGTAATGGTGTACCCCAGCAACGGCACCGAGCTGTGGCTGGCGGCCAGGATGGCGCTGATCGCCGGGGTGCTCACGTGCTGCCCGGCAATCGCACCAACCAGCAGCGGGCCTTCGATCTTCAGGAGCTTGTGACCGATCCATAAGGACAGGCACGCCGGCCCCAGCGACACGGCCAGCCCGATCAGCGGCAGCACCGCGCCGTGCTCGCGGATCAGCGAGATCGCATCCGGCCCGGCGGACAAGCCGACGCATGCGACAAAGAGCGCCAGGCCCAGGTCCTTCAGGATCTGCACGACCGACCTCGGGAAGGTGCCGAGCGACGGCCTTCTTGAATTGATCCATCCGAACACCAGGCCGCTGAGCAGCGCCCCGCCCCCGCTGCCAAGCGAAATATGCATGCCGCCAGGGCTCAGGCTCAGGGTTCCCACCAGCAGGCCCGCCAGGATGCCCACGCACAGGAAGACCAGGTCGGTGACCTCGGTTGCCTTCGCTTCCACGCCGATTCCGGCAATGGCTTCGGACAGCGACGGCTCCAGGCCGACGATGGTGACCACATCGCCATGCTGCAGCGGCGTGGAACGCGTGATCGGCAGCGACATCCCCGAGCGCCGCACCTGCAGGATCCAGACTTCACGCAGACGGCGTGCGCCGGCCAGGCGGGCCAGTTCGCCGATGGTCTTGCCGTTGACCCTGGGCTTGTTCACGATGACCTGCTTTTCGACCAGCTGGATGGCATCGGTGTGGGCCTCGGGCAGCAGGACTTCGGGCCCGATCAGGGCTGCCGCCTTCAGCAGGTTGCTGCGGATCCCGACCATGGCCAGGATATCGCTGGCCTGGACCTTGTCGTCATCGCCAAGCTCGATACTGGTGCCGTCGCGCAGCACCTTGACGATAGACGCCCGGCCACCCACCTGTTGCTGCAGCTCGCTCACCGTCATGCCGGCGGCCTGGTGCACGGAATAAGCGCGCCCGATCAGGCGCGGCAGCGCGGGTTGCGTCGCGACGTCGTCCTCGGACGCGGCATCCATCTTCGCGGCGACTTCCCTGGCGGCCTTGCGCAGATCGATGCCCAGCAAGGCCGGCGCGATCTGGCTGGTGAAGAACACGATGCTGATCAGGCCGACCAGGTAGGTCAGCGTATATGCCGTGGCGATATTGGCCTCGTAGCGGCTCGCGGCGGCGGCGTCCAGGCCCAGGTGCTTCAGCGCCTCGGCGGCGGTGCCGACCACGGCCGATTCCGTCGCCGCACCCGCGGCCAGGCCGGCGGCGGTGCCGGGATCGAAGCCCAGGTAGGCCGCCGCACCGACGGCGATGGCGAGCACGACGATGGCTTCCACCACCGGCAGGACCATATAGCGCAGGCTCGACCGGTTCAGGTTGGCAAAGAACTGCGGCCCGCCGGAATAGCCCATGGCGAAGATAAACAACGCGAAGGCCATGTCCTTGAGCTCGCCGTGCATCTGGCAACCGGTCTGCCCCATGAACAGCGCGACGACCAGCGTGCCGCAGACTCCCCCTAGCTGGATCGGGCCCACGCGTGCCTTGCCGATGAAGTAACCCAGGCCCACGGTGATGAAGAGCACCATCAACGGGTTGCCTGCAAACAGATCAACGGAGCATTTCATAGAGGGGGCGTCGTTTGGGGGACTTGATTGTCAGGGATTGAGCGGAGGCAGTGCGGGCATGGCTTGCCGGTGCCGTCGCACCGGCGCCCTGGCAGTATGGCGGCGCAGGCCCTGGGCCAACGGGGTGCCATTCCAGGCGGCCTGGGCCGGCATCGCGCCGTAGAGATGGCGTTGCAGGTCGGTCACGGCATCGGCAAGGGCGGCATCGCCGACCGACTCTGCCCACACTGCGGGGGTGGTGCCGTGGGCGGCGCGCGTCCATGCGCCCAGCGCCTGGCTGGCGGCAGCGGCACTGCCTGCCTGGCAGGCTTGCAGCGTTGCTTCCAGCTGCGCGTCGGCACCTTCGGCGCGGGCGCGCTTGCGCTCGGCCAGCCGCTGGCGCAGCCGGGCCAGCGCCGGCCGCATACGCCACCACGACAGCCCGGCTGCCAGCACAGCCACCAGCCCCACTGCCCCCCACAGCAATGTCCGCCAGGGCAAGCCGCCCTCGCCCGGCAGCGCGCCGGCAGACGGACCGCCCGGGGCCAGCGCGCTGCCCGCGCGCGCGGGAGCCACTACCACCCTGATCGCGGGCGCTTCGGACTTTGCCGGCTTGCGTGTGGCCGGATCGACCCAATCCACTGTCACCGCCGGCAGCGTGTAGGTACCGGTCCGCTCGAACACGTAGGTGATGGCATCCACGCGCGTGCCGCCCGGCCCGGGCGCGTCCTGGGCGTGATCGGACAGCCGCGCATCGGCGCTGAAGACACGCACCCCGCGCGGCGCCGCGGCGTGCGGCGGATGGATCATCATGGCCTGGGTCTGCGGCGCAAAGGTGGTGACGGTGCGCACCAGGGCATCGCCCGCGCGCAGCCGCACGGTGCCTTCGTCGGAGGCGTGGTCCAGCGCCTGTGTCACGGTGAGCCGGGCCACCGGCAGCAAGGGCCGTCCGGTTCCGGCGCCGGCCTTCACCGCGCCGCCGGCTCCCGCGCGGATCCGCGTGGGCGGGAAGGTCACGCTGCCCTCGCGCGGCGCGCCGTCGTCGCCCGCATAAGTGAAGCGCACGGTCGCGGATGGCAGCTCGAAGTCGCCATCCTGCTCGGCGGTAAAGGCATAGGTCTTGCGGATGCCGGCGTAGCCAACCCCATCGATGATTTCGGTCGAGTTCAACGCGCGCTGGTCAGGCATGGTGACGACGGCGCCCGGCACCTGGAGCACCGGGAAGGCCGGCGCCGACATGAAGAAGTTGGGCGCCAGGATAGTGACGTCGATGCTGATCTGCTGGCCGACCAGCACCGGCTGCTTCGCGCCCACTTCCACGCGCACGATGGGCTCGGCGGCACGCGCGAGCAAGGGCAGCAGCAACGCCGCCATCAGCAAGATGACCAGCGGCGCAAGCCGCCGCAGCCACCCGCGCTGACACACGGCGCGGCCGCTCATCGCTGCCCCTGCTGCGGTGCGGCCTGCCCGCGCTGCAGCGCGAACTTGCGCTGCAACAGGTCGGTCGGCGTGGTCCGGATCGCGCGCATCCACATCTCGGCGTCCTGCGTCAGGCCGATATGCATGGACTGGCCGCCCTGCTCCGGCGGCTTCGCGGCGTCGTACTTGATTTCATCCGGCGGCACGTCGGGGGGCTCTTCCTGGTCGTCGGGGTCTGGCTTGTCTTTTGGCTTCTGCTGCGCCAGCAGCTTTTCCATCAGCGCCAGGTTGGCCGTGGCCGCCGGCCATTGCGGCTGGCGCCTGAGCGCCTGCCGGTAGCGCGCGGCGGCTTGCTGGTACTGGCCCTGCCGCGCCAGCGCATTGCCCTGGTTGTAGTCGGCCTGCGGTGAATCGACCAGCGCGAAGCTCTGCACCGCCTGCACGTACTGGCCGGCGCGATACTGGGCGACGCCGCGCCACATCGCATCGTCGAACAGGGTCGCGGCGCGCGCGAAGTCGCCCTGCTCGAAGGCGCGGCGGCCTTGCTGGTCATGCGTCAGCCACAGGTCGGCAAAGCGCCACGGGCGCGCGCCATCGGCCTGCTGTGCGCGCAAGCCCGGTTGCGGCGCAGCGAACGCCAGCGCCAGCAGCAGGCCGGCGGTCCAGCGCACGGTCCAGCCCTTGCGGAACCACAGCATGGCCAGCAGCGTGACCGGCAGCACCAGCCACCAGCCTTCATCCTTCCAGCGCGTGCGGTCGCCAGCCTGCATCTGTTCGCGGTGCGACTGCACATGGCGCTGCACCCACGCCACGTCGTCGTCGCTGCCGGGCGTGAAGGTGGCGAGCGGTGTGCCGCTGTCGTCGCCGAAGCGCTTGAACGCCGCCACATCCAGCCGCGCGAACACACGTGCGCCGTCCTGTTCGACATAGCCGCCCGCTGCATTGCGCAGCGGCCCGCCCTGTTCCGTGCCGATGGCCAGCACCACCGGCTGGCTGCGGCCGCTGTCCGCCTGCGCGCGGAAGGCCCTGGCGGCGGCGGGGTCCACGCCGTCGGTCAGGAACAGGATGGTGCCGGGCACCGGCTCACGCGCCAGGTCGGCGTCAATGGTGCGCAGCGCCTGTGCCATGTCGCGCCCCGGCACCGGCATGATGCGGGTCTGCAGCGCATCGACAAAGGTCTGCAGCAGGTTGGTGTCGTCCGTCAGCGGCAGCACCAGGTGAGTGGAGCCGGCATAGGCATAGATCGCCGTGCGGCCGCCGCCGCGGCGCGCCAGCAGCGCCTTGATCTTGAGCTTGGCGCGCTCCAGCCGCGTGGGCGTGACGTCCACCGCGTCCATGGTGCGCGACAGGTCCACGGCGATCGCCAGCGGTGCCTTGTCATCCAGGAACGGCGGGCGCTCCTGCCGCCAGCTCGGCCCTGCCAGCGCGATGGCGCCGAGTGCCAGCAGCAGCGCGGTCAGGTGCACCGGGCGCAGCGCCACGCGGCGGCGTTCGCCGATCACCAGCGCGTCGAGCAGGTGCGGCGCGATGGTCTGGCGCCAGCGCCGCCGCACATCGCCGCGGCGCTGCACCGCCCACACCAGCAGCGCGGCCGGCACCAGCACCAGCAGCCACCACGGGCGCAGGAAATGGAAGTGCGCAAGCGTGTCGAGGGCCTGCATCAGCGCCCCTCCCCGGCGGCATTCGCGATCTCGTCAGCTCCTTTGGCCGTGCCACGCCGGCGCGACAACCACGCCGAGTAGCCGAGCATCAGCAACTGGTACGCCAGCACCAGCGCCAGCGCCGCCCCCAGCGGCCACATGAACAGCTCGCGCCGCGGCCGCCATGACAAGGTCTTCTGGTTGTGCGGCGTGATCCGGTCCAGCGTCTCGTAGATGGTCTCCAGCCCGGCCTGGTCGGCGCCGAAGAAGTAGCGCCCCCCGGTCTGCGCGGCCAGCCGCTGCAGTACGCCGAGATCGACCTTCTCCTCGCCCGAAGCATTGGGATCGCCGATGCCGATGGCATGTACCACCACCTTGCGCTCCTTGGCGATCCCCCCCGCGCGCTCGGGCGGCATCCGGCTGGCGGTGTCGTTGCCGTCGGTCAGCACGATCAGCACTTTCTCGGGCGCTTCGCTGTGCTCGAACATCTTGATGCCGAGCCCGATGGCATCGCCCAGCGCCGTGCTCGGCCCGGCCATGCCCGGCAGCAGGCCGGTGATCAGCGTCTGCACCAACTGGTGATCCAGCGTGAACGGTGCCAGCGGGTACGGCGCGTCGCCAAACACGATCAGGCCGATGCGGTCGCCCGGGCGCCTGGCGACAAAACCGCTCACCACCTGCCGCACCGCCTGCACGCGCGGGATCAGCGCGCCGGACGGGTCGCCGAAGTCGCGTGTGTCCATCGACTGCGACAGGTCCAGCGCGATCAGCAGGTCGCGCGCCGGCTGCACCTTCTGGATCGGTGCCTCCAGGAACTGCGGCCGCGCCAGCGCCGTCACCACCAGCGCCCACGCCAGCGGCGCCAGCACCCATTGCAGCCGGTTGCGGCGCGACACCACGGCCCCGGTGGCCGGGGTCAGGCCGGCGGCGCTGGCCACCTCGCCAAAGAACGGCAGGCGCACCGACGGGCTTTCCTCGCGGTACGGCGGCAGCCACCACCACAGCAGCAACGGCAGCGGCAGCAGCACGAAGAGCCAGGGGTATTCAAACTGGTACATGGTGCTCCGCGATCCAGCGCCGGCACGCGCCGGCCACCGCCTGCACCTGCGTCTCGGGCCATTGCGCCAGCACCGCGTCGTCGCGGTATTCGGCGTCCTGCACCAGCGCAGCCAGCAGCGGCGCGGCGTCTTGTGCGCGCCCGGCGTGTGCCTGCAGGAATTCGGCCCAGCCGGCGCCGGCCAGGCTGGCAACCTGGGCGCGCGGCCACGCGGCCAGCGCCGTGCGCTTGAGCAGCGCCGCCATCTGCCGCAGCGCGGCGACGCGGTGCGCGGGGTCAGCGCCCAGCGGCAGTCCTGCCAGTTCGGCCAGCGCCTCGCGCCGGTAGCGGTTGGCGCGGTAGCGCCGCCACGCGCGCCAGCCTGCCCAGGCCAGGGCCAGCAGCAGCAAGGCGCCGGCGATCGGCCAGCCGATGGTCTGCGGCGCCCAGGAAGGGGGCGGCGGCACGGCTACGTCGGCAAGGGTGGCCAGCGTAGCCACGCCCGTGCTGTCTTCGACGCCCGCTGCGGTGCTGTGCGTGAGGCTCATCGCGCCGCTCCTGCGCGTTGCCGCACCGGCGTCTGCTGCAGCGGGCGGCCCAGCAGCCGGCGCAGCTGCAGCGCCGTTTCCTCTGCCGCCGACAGCGGCAGCAGCGGCACGCCGATGGCGTGGTGCCAGTCCAGCAGCGCCTTGGCGTGCGTATCGACAAACTCCGCAATGCTGCGCCGCGTGGCCGCGTGGCCGAAGCCCAGCTCCACCTGCAGTTCGCCGTCGCTGACCACCAGTTGGCCGGACTCCGGCAACTCGCTCAGGAAGGGATCGTGGACCAGGATGGTCAGCACGTCGTTGCGCGCCGCCATTTCCAGCATCAGGTCGCGGGTGCGATCGTCATGGCCGTCGAAATCGCTGATGACGATAACCAGGCAGTCATGGCGCGCCATGCACGCGGCGCGCTCCAGCGCCGCGTTCAGCTGCCCCGCGGCGCGCCGCGCCGGCGCATCGGCGCGCAAGGCCTGGTTGAAGCGCGCGATGGCGCCCAGCAGCTGCTGCACGGCTTCGCGGCTGCGGCGCGGGGTGAACTCCTCGGCCTTCGCATCGCCGAACACCACGCCGCCGACGCGGTCGCCTTCGGCCAGCACGCGCCAGGCGGCCAGCGCTGCCGCCTCGGCCGCGCTGACCGACTTCATCGCGCGCCGGCTGCCGAAGAACATATTGATGCGCTGGTCCACCACCAGCAGCACGGGACGGTCCTTTTCCTCGGTGTAGACGCGCACGTGCGGCTTGCCGGTGCGCGCGGTCACGCGCCAGTCCATGCTGCGGATATCGTCGCCGGGCAGGTACAGGCGCAGTTCCTCGAAGGTCAGTCCGCGTCCGCGAACCTTGGAAGCGTGGCGGCCGGCCAGCACGCTGTGCACCGGCTGGCGCGGCAGGAAGTGGAAGTCGCGCGCGGCCACTTCCAGCGCGGCCAGCGCCGCCGCGTCCACGCTGACGCCGGCAACGGTCGCGGCAGCCGGCGCCTGCACCGCAGATGGCGCGGCGCGGGCCATGGCACGGAACGGCAGACGCATCGGCTAGCCCTCGCGCGCCGTCAAGCCACCGCCACCCGCTGCACCAGGCGGTCGATTGCGGCATCGGCACCGATGCCGGCCGCATGCGCCTCGTACGACAGGATCAGCCGGTGGCGGAACACGTCGTGCACCACCGCCTGCACATCCTCGGGCGTGACGAAATCGCGCCCATGCAGCCAGGCGTGCGCGCGCGCCACCTTGTCCAGCCCGATCGAGCCGCGCGGGCTCACGCCGATCTGGATCCACTTGTCGAGGTCGTCGTCCACGGGCTTGGGGGCGCGCGTGGCTTGCACCAGCGTCACGATGTAGCGCTCCACCGCATCGCTGACATGGATGCCATGGATCTCCGCCCGCGCGGCGAAGATCGCTTCGGGCGCCAGCCGCACTGCCTGCGCCCCGCCCCCCGCCCCGCCGCCGGCCTCTTCCTCGCGGGCCAGTTTGACGATGTCGGCCTCGGCGTCCGCCTCGGGATAGCCCACGCTGACATGCATCAGGAAGCGATCCATCTGGGCCTCGGGCAGCGGATAGGTGCCCTCCTGCTCGATCGGGTTCTGCGTGGCCATCACCAGGAACAGCGGCTCCAGCTTGTGGGTGGTGCCGCCGACGGTGACCTGGCGCTCCTCCATGGCTTCCAGCAGAGCCGCCTGCACCTTGGCCGGCGAGCGGTTGACCTCGTCCGCCAGCACCAGGTTGGCGAACACCGGGCCGGCCTGGAATCGGAACTCGCCCTTGCCGCCTTCGGTGAAGTACACCTCTGAACCCGTGATGTCGGCGGGCAGCAGGTCCGGCGTGAACTGGATCCGCGACAGCCGCGCATCCAGGTTGCGCGCCAGCATCTTGATGGCCCGCGTCTTGGCCAGCCCCGGCAACCCTTCCACCAGCAGGTGGCCATCGGCCAACAGGCCAAGCAGCAAGCGTTCGATCATGCGCTGCTGCCCCACAATCGATTCGCCCATGCGCTGCTGCAGGGCCAGGACGTCGTCGCGTGCGCTCATGGCGTGTTCCTTGGTTCAGCAGGTGCGCGGCGGGCGGGGCGAGCTGACTGGCCGCCGACGAACCAGGCGTAGTAGGGATTGTCGGGATCGGCGCGCATGGCCTGCGTGATATGGCTGGCCCAGGCTTCGCGGTCGCCGCGGTAGGCATCGAGGCCGGCGCGGTAGAAGGTGTGCAGCACTTCGCGCTCGCGGCGCAAGTCGCGCCAGAATGCGTCATCGGCGCCCGCCAGCGGGGGTTCGCTTTGCAGCGACAGCAGCCTGGACAAGGTTTCCGGGAAGGCGTCGCGGCGGACCCAGCCGGCGTATTCGATGCGCGGGCGGTCATCGGTGACGGCCGGCGCATCGGCCGCATACCAGTCCAGGCCGGCGCGGTCGGTGACCCAGGTCGCCATCAGCGCCGCCGGCGAGCGCACGCCCACGGCCTGCAGCGCGGCAGCAACTTCCGGCTGTTCAAAGCGCGTGCGGATGCGCGCGGCATCCAGCGCCAGCGGCGACAGCGAACCCACCAGCATCATCTCGTGCAGCTCGGTGGTCCACAGCATGGCGTGCGGGAACACGTCCAGGAAGCTGCGCACCAGCATGCGGGTGTCTTCGTCGTTCTGCGTCGGCAGCGGCAGCCACTGCGCCACCAGCCCGCCGGGTTGCAGCCGCGCTGCCGCGAGGCGGTAGAAATCGGTCGAATACAGGTTGACCACGCCAGCCGCCGACGGAGGCGGCGGCTCCAGGGTGATCAGGTCGTACTGCTGCGTGCTTTGCAGCAGTTCACGCCGGCCGTCGCGCAGGCGGATGTCCATGCGCTTGTCGGTGGCCACGCCGAAATTGCCCTCGAAGTTGGGCACGGCGCGCGCCACCGGCGGCAGCAGTTCCGCCACCACGCGGTGTTCAAGGCCAGGCCAGGCCAGCGTGGCGCCGGCCGTGATACCGGTGCCAAGGCCGATGACCAGGGTGGATTTGGGCGTGCCGTTGTGCACGATCAACGGCAGCAGCGCCTGCAGCCGCATATAGCGCTGCGAGGTCATGGCATCGCCCGAATTGGAGACGCCCTGGATATACAGGCGTCGGAAGCGGTTGCTGGACGAGGTCTGCTCCACCACGGCCACGGTCGCGCCGCGGCCCTCCTCGTAGAACACCAGGTCGCCGCCGCGGGCGCGCGCCAGCAGCGTGGCGAGCCGGTCCGCAGGCGCCAGCGCGGCGGCGATCACGGCCAGCACACTGACCATCGGCACCGCCCAGCGCGCTACGCGGCGCACACCACTACCCAGCGCCACCGCCACCACGCCGACCACGCCAGCGCTCACTGCCAGCAGAGACAGCGTATGCACCAGCCCCAGGTATGGCACCAGCACAAAGCCGGCCAGCGCCGTGCCGGCGATGCCGCCCAGAGTATTGAGCGCCACCACGCTGCCCACGCCGGCGCCGACGTGCCGGCTATCGATGCTCACGCGCAGCACGAAGGGGAACGCCGCGCCCAGCAACAGCGTGGGCACGAACACGACCGACAGCGCCGCCAGCGCAAAGCTGGCACAGGCCGCCACCAGCGGGCTGGACGTCAGCCCCTGCACCCAGGCGGACAGGCTGCCCTGCGCCCGCAGCAGCCATTCGCCCAGCAGCACGAATTCAAGCAACGCCACCAGCCCCGCCCCCGTCACCAGCAGACCGAAGGCGCCCCAGGGGTCGCGCACCCGGTCGGCATGGCGCGCAGCCAGCGCGCTGCCGATAGCCAGGCCGGCAAGGTACGTTGCCAACACCACGGTAAAAGCGAAGGTACGCGTGCTGAGGAACTGCACGATGGCCTGCGACCAGACCACTTCGTAGCCGAGGGCAATGCCGCCGGCAGCGGCATACAGCACCAGCGCCAGCCGGCCGTTGGCGGCATCGCCGCCGGCAGCGGCGCCTTGCCCGGCAGCGGCGGCAACCGGCTCGGCCGCAGCTTGCGTGCGCGCAGCCAGCAGCCAGGCCACCAGCGCCGCGGCGCCATTGAGCATGCCTGCCGTGACCGCACTGCCCAGGATGCCCAGCAGCGGCACCAGCACGAATCCAGCCAGCAGCGTGCCGGCGATGGCGCCGGCCGTATTGGCGGCATACAGCCGCCCGCCATGCACGCCCACACGGCCGGCGCCTGGCGTCAGCACGCGCATCAGCACCGGCAAGGTGCCGCCCATGGCGGCTGCAGGCAGGATCACCAGCACAAAGGGCAAGGCCCACGCCAGCCATCCGGTGCGCTGCTCCAGCCAGGCGAACGGCGCTGCCGCATGCGCCAGCGCCACGGTGGCGCCGATGCCCAGCACCAGGACGCCGATTTCGAGCCACGCATACAGGCGCAGCGGATTGCCGTGGCGGTCGGCCACGCGGCCGAACAGCCAGCCGCCCAGGGCCAGCCCGCCAAAAAAGGCGCTGACCGCGGTGGTGACCGCGTGCACGTCGACGCCCACCACCAGCGACAGCTGGCGGATCCAGACGATCTGGTAAACCAGTCCGGCCGTGCCGGATATGAACAGCAACACGGCCGCCCAAAGCCACGTCTGGTCGGCCGTGTTGCCCCGCAGCGCCAAGGCGGATGCGGAATATTCGGTCTTCACGGAGCGCGCCCGGCGCCCGTCCTTGCCACCATTGCCGCCCGGGGCGGCATGAGATTCGATCATGAACTGGACCGTTGGCGCGAAGGCCCGCGCGTACGCGGGCCTTCGCCGGTTTCAACTGCCGTCACAGGCGGACGGCGCTGATGACTGACTGCATTACTTCTTCTTCATTGATTCTTCAATCTTCTTGTCGACCTGCTCGCGCACCTGGTCGATGCTGAAGCTGGCCGGGCGCTGGCTCGGCGGGTAGTTGACGAAGGTCTGGAGGAACGCCGCAGCCTTCATCGTCCCGATCTCGGTCAGGTACGCGTTCTTGCCCAGCCAGTCGTTGTACTGGTCAGAAACGATGTCTGCGCGTTCATACGGATCCATGCGCAGGTTGAAGATCTTCGGCACCCGCAGGCACTTGAACGGATCCTGCCAGACCTGGAACCCGCCCGGTGTAGTCTGCTCGCAGAAGACGACCTTCCAGTCGTCATAGCGCATCGCCACGAGCACGCCGTCGTCGTTGAAGTAATAGAACTCCTTGCGCGCACCCTTGTTGGTCTGCCCCGTCAGGTACGCCAACTGGTTGTAGCCGTCGAGGTGTACCTTGGCGTTCTTGCTGCCAAGCGACGTACCCTTTAGCAGCCGCTCCTTGATATCGCCGTCGCCAACGGCAGCCAGCAGCGTCGGGAACCAGTCAAGCCCGGAGAACATCTCGTTGCTGACGGTGCCCGCCTTGATCTTGCCCGGCCAGCGGATCATCGCCGGTACGCGGAACGCGCCTTCCCAGTTGGTGTTTTTCTCGCTGCGGAACGGCGTGCTTGCCGCATCAGGCCAGGACCACTGGTTGGGGCCGTTGTCGGTGGTGTAGATGACGATGGTGTTGTCCGCGATCTTCAGGTCATCGAGCGTCTTGAGCAGCTTGCCGACGTCGCCGTCGTGCTCGATCATGCCGTCGGCGTAATCGTTGCCGGGCATGCCGCTCTGGCCCTGCATGGACTGACGCACATGGGTGAACGCGTGCATGCGGGTTGTGTTCATCCAGACAAAGAACGGCTTGTCGGCCTGGACCTGCTTGGTAATGAACTTCTGCGCCGCGTCGGTGGTCTCGTCGTCGATGGTCTCCATGCGCTTGGTAGTCAGTGCACCGGTATCCTCGATCTTGCCGTCGGCCGTGGAGTGCAGCACGCCACGCGGCGAGAAGTTCTTCACGAATGGATCGTTCTTGTCCTTCGGCCAGTACGGGCGCTGCGGTTCTTCTTCGGCATTCAGGTGATAGAGGTTGCCATAGAATTCGTCGAAACCGTGCTTGGTCGGCAGGTACTCGTCGCGGTCGCCCAGGTGGTTCTTGCCAAACTGGCCGGTGGCGTAGCCGAGCGGCTTGAGGGCCTCGGCAATGGTCACATCGCGGGCTTGCAAGCCCACGGTCGCCCCCGGCGCGCCTACCTTCGACAGGCCCGTGCGCAGCGGCGACTGGCCCGTGATGAACGACGAGCGGCCCGCCGTGCAGCTGTTCTCGGCGTAGTAGTCGGTGAAGATCATCCCCTCACGGGCGATGCGGTCGATGTTCGGCGTGCGATGGCCCACCACGCCCATGCTGTAGGCGCTGATGTTGGTCTGGCCGATGTCGTCGCCGAAGATCACCAGGATGTTGGGCTTCTTGCCCGACGTATTGACAGCCACTGGCGCGGAAGCGGCTTCAGGTGCAACCGGCAGGTTGGACTGCGCCGGCGGCTGTGCCGGCGTCGCGGACGTGTCCGGCGCCGCCGCAGCCGGGGCCGGGGTCGCCGGCTGCTGCGCGGCAGGCGCCTGCTGTTTGGGCTCGTCTGCCTTCTTGCAGCCGGCGATCGCCGCGATGGCGATCGCCATTGCGGCCATGGCAAAGCGCGCGCCGCGCCTTGCCGGGGTGGACTCTGTCATTCGTTGCATTGCTGCTCCCGATAGTCAAACAGCTTCAACCTGCGTCCGGCACGCCTGGCATGCCGGCTCCCTCTTCTGCCTACTTCGCACCAGCCGTGGGGTAAACCTGCTGCCAGTCCTGCTTCATGCTGACCACCGTCCAGCCCTTGGCGCGGGCAGCGTCCAGTGCCTTGTCGAGCTTGCCCACCTTTGACTGGCGGTCATAGGCGAACTCGCGCTCGGCATCGTCGTGATGCACCAGCACGCCCATGCGCGGACCGTCGCCGCCGGTGGTGTACTCCAGCATCTGCAGGTCGCCGTCGGAGTTGCCCACGGCGAGGATCGGCCGGCGGCCGATATGGCGGTAGATGCCGACCGGCTTGCCCGGCCCGTCATCCACGAATTCCAGCTTGGGGTCGCGCACCAGCACCGGCTTGCCGTCGCGCACCAGGTAGCGCACGGCCTGCGAGGAGCCGATCACCTGCTCGGGCGGAATGCCATAGACAGCCTGGCTCCAGGGGCGCATGAACTCGATGGTGCCGCCGGAGACGATGTAGGTCTTGAAGCCGTTGGCGCGCAGGTAGGACAGCAGTTCCAGCTGCGGTTGATAGACCAGCTCGGTATAGGGCCGGTTGAACCTGGGATGCCGCGATTTCGCCAGCCAGTCGCGGATGGTGCGCTCATACTCGTCCGTGGTCATGCCGCTGTTGGCCGTGACGACCAGGCCGGCCAGCTGCTTCTCGTTGCGCATCAGGCCCTCCATGTCGTTGGCCATCAGCGCCTTGAAGGCGGGGTTGTTGCGCCACTCCGGGTGTTGCGGCGCGGCGGCGCGGATCTGGTCGAGCAGGAAGAAGAACTGGAAGTACAGCGGCTGCTCGCTCCACAGCGTGCCGTCGTTGTCGAACACTGCGACGCGCTCCTCGGGCGGCACGAATGTCGGCGAGCCCTTGCGCGTCACGTCGGCAACAAACTTCAGCAGTGCCTGCCGTGCCGCACCGTCGCGCCACGACGCCAAAGCCTGCGCGGCCGGCTGCGCCGCCTGGGTGACGGCGGCCTGAGACTCGGGCGCCGTGGCGGGCGTCGAACAGCCCGCAAGCGCAAGGCCGGCCAGCACCAGCGCGGCAATGGCCCTGCGCGAGGGGCTGGCTAGGAATCCGCGGGTGGCAGCGATGTCCATATGGTTCACTCCTGTCGCGTGCTGTCGTGCTCGTCGTTGTGCTTTGGTTCGCGCGGGCGCAGCGCTATCGAGCCGCCTGCCCGGACTGGCCGGCCAAGGCCACCGGCGCCTGCCGTTGCCGTTCCGCCCAGCGGCCCTCGTCCATCACCAGCCGGAAACCGAGGTGCGACATGCTGTTGTACGGGTCGGTCCCGCGCCGCGCGCTGGGGCGGTAACTGAGGCAGAAATCCTCGTTGCAGAGGAAGGAGCCGCCGCGCGTGACGCGCTTGGGCGCATTCACCGGGACGCCGGGCTCGGCCGGATCCCACGAGGCCATCGGGCCGACCGGGTTTTCGATCGGCTGGGCCTTGCCGGCCTCGCGCCGGAACTGGTCGGCCCGATACCAGTCGGACACCCACTGCCAGGCATTGCCGGTCATGTCGGCCAGGCCATAGCCGTTGGGCGGGAAAGTGCCAACCGGGCTGGTGCCGAGCGCCCCGCCCGCCTTGGGGCTGACCACCGGGAACGGCTGGTTCTGCTGGCCCTGCCAGACATTGGCCATCTGCTTGCCGTCGGGGGCGAACTGCTCGCCCCAGGCATAGGTGGCCTGCTCCAGCCCGCCGCGCGCGGCAAACTCCCATTCCGCCTCGGTGGGCAGGCGCTTGCCGGCCCACTTGGCGTAGGCCTGCGCGTCTTCATACGAGACCTGGACCACCGGGTGGTTGTCCTTGCCTTCGATCGAGCTGCCGGGGCCAGTCGGATGGCGCCAGTCGGCACCGGGCACATAACGCCACCAGCGCGAGTAGTCCTGCAGCGGCACCGGCCGCGGCGTGCCCACGAAGACCATGCCGCCGGCCATCATGGCGCTGTCGGGCGGGCGCGGCGTGCCGGGCGGCAGCTGGACCCGCAGGGTTTCCCAGTCAGGTGCCCGTTCCGCGGTCGAGACGTAGCCCGTGGCTTCGACGAACTTGCGGAATTCCGCGTTGGTGACGTGGTGCTGGTCCATCCAGAAGGAGTGCACGCGCACCTTGTGGGCCGGCCTTTCGTTGGGCTGCGCCATCTTGCTGTCGCTGCCCATCAGGAACTCACCGCCGGGCACGCGCACCATGCCAGCGGGTCCGCGCTTGCCATCGCCGATGACGATGGCGGGCGCCGTTGGCGTCCGCCCTTTCATGTACCAGTAGCTGGCGCCGAGGCCTGCTGCGACCCCGAGACCCAGCAGCACCAGGATCAGTGCCCTCTGCCCGCTGCGCCGTCCCGCGGCAAGCGCAACCGAGCCGGAACGCCCCGCGCCCGCGCCGGGATTGCTGCCTTTACGTCGTCCGCTCATTCACTCCGCCTCTTTGTATACAAGAATCATGCTGATTCAGCGCAAACCATGATCTCAGATGGCTACGGTTATCAGAAGTCAGCTTTTTCTCGTTCGGGGGCCAAGTGAATTAAGTTTTTCTTGCGCGCACTGCCACTGGCGCCCTGCTCATCGCTCGCTATCTGCCCTTGGCACCATCTTCGTCAGGGCCGCCGGATCTTCCTCACCCTCATTGAGGATGCCGTAGTCCGCCGGAAACAGCGCTGCCAGCGGTGGCGGATACTGAAAGGCGTGCAGCGGCTCCAGGTTTTCGCCAGCGTCGATCACGAACACCTCGATCAAGCGGCTGCGGCCGCCGTTCTCCTGGCCTGCCACATAGTAGTGAACGCGGTTTTGCCAGACGAAGTGCCCGCCGAAGTAAGGCTTGGAGACATCCGGCAGCCCGGCCAGATGCGTTTCGCACAGCAGCACCGCTTCGCGCAGGTAGTTCCGGCTGGACGTCTCATCGGAGGCGGACAGCCTGGCCATCACGCCCCGCCTGTCCTTGATCTTCTTGATTGCCATAGCGTAGCGAGCAGGTTGGGCGCGTGGGCGCCCGGACAGCCTACCGGCACATCGAGCGGACCTCGCAACTCAGTGCCATGCGCTCCCCACCTGGATATAGAAGGCGTTCTGGCCCTTGCTGTGGGCCACATCGAGACCGATCGACACCCCCAGCTTGCGCGCAATCATGTAGCGAAAGCCCGCGCCTACGCTGTAGATGGTCGATGCATCGGAAAAATCATGCCAGCGCCCATATGCCTTGCCCAGGCCAGTGAAGCCCAGCAGCGACCAGCGCGGCGTCACGTCCCAGCGCAGCTCCATTTCTGCCGCCAGCGCATTGCGGTCCTGGCAGCGCCCCTTCTGTACCCCGCGCAGGTCCACGAACGGCTGCGCGTAGAACGGCACGTCGCCGGTGGAAAAGCGCGTATCGGCGCGCAGCCCCAGGATCACGGGGCGCGCCAGCCGGCAGCCAAGTGAAGCCGCGCGCGTTATACATATTGAATGACTGCGTGCTGCCGAAGCCGCCGCGCGCGAACTGCGCCTCCAGCTCGGCATAGCTGCCGCGGCTGGGATAGAAGATGTTGTCGCGCGAGTCATAGTCGACCACCAACCCGGCCTTGCCGATGCGCTGGGTCTTGTCGAAGCTGCCGAGTTCACCCGCATCGCCAACCTTGAAGGTCGCGGTCGAATCGAAATACACGTAGCGCGGCCCCACGTACCAACGCGTATCGGCAACCCGCACGAGCAGTTGCTGCACCAATGCCACGCCTCTGAGTTCGTAGGCACGGGGCTGGCTCAGCAAGCCGAAGTAGTCCAGGTTTGCATTGACCTTGGCGATGCCCCCAAGATAACGGTAGCGGTCGCCGTCCCACGTGTGGAAGTGCGCCACGCCTGCGCCCCAGGTGCCGTTTTCCGTATACGCACCGCCGATGGCTGTAATGTTCGGCGGTGCGGGCCCCTTTCCACTGGCCTTGGCGCTGGCCGCCGCATCCGCCATGGATTCCGAGAAGAACATCAGCCCCAGCCCGCCGCCGTAGCCAACGGCTGGTTCCGTGATAACGACCGGCACCGGCAGCGCGCCCTTGTGATTGAGCAGGAAGTCGCTCATGTCCAGCTTGCCGTCCTCAGGATCGAAGAACGACAGCGGTTTCTTTTCAGCCGGCGCTTCAGCCTGGCCGAACGCGGCGTCGCACCAGAGCAAGGCCAGTGCGCTTAGCAGCGATGCAATGCGCTGGCTTGCCTGGGAGCGGGTCATCAGCAAGTTATGAAAGGTCCCTGCTTATGGCTACAGCGGGAACTGGATATTCAAGCCCATGAACACCTGGAATTTGGGCACCCCGACTCCCTCGTGCCCCACCGTCCATTGCGGCTCGGCAAACAGGTTGTAGATTTCCTTGCCGATTTTCCAGATCTTGCCCGCGCCGATACCGAGGGGGATGTAGTAATTCCCACGCTTGAGGTCGAAATTCCAGGTTGCGGTGCTGCGCAGGTACCTGCCTTGCGGCAGGTTATAGATCACGAACGGCTGCGCGGTCAGGTTGTCCTGGGTGGGCCGGTCGCTTTCCCCGGCAAATGAATGCTGCCAGGTCACGAGCCCGCCGATCATGCCCCATTTCTGCGGGGAAATACCCACGCCGGCCAGGCCGGCCTGCCATTTCCCGGTGCCGGTCTGGTCGCGCGATGCCGTGGGAATGGTGAGTTGGGGGCCAATGCCCCATTCCATGCCCAGGCCCTTGAGCAACACCAGGTTGAACAGGTTCAGGTCGCCCAGTCCGGTCTTGCTGCCATCCGGCGCGACATTCGGCGTGGTGACGACGGGCATCGTGAACCGACGATCTGCGGCAACCCGAACAGCTTGTGCGGAATGGTGCCGCGCAGCAGGACGCTGTTTCCGTCCTCGTCGCCGAGTCCGTAATAGCGTCCCACGTACTGGTCCTGCAGATTCAGGGTAATGGTCGGGCTCAGCGGATTATTTGACGCATTCATGTCATCCGTCGAGGGCCCTGCCGCACAGGCAAGCGCCGGCAATGTTGCTGCCACGCTGCCCGCAGCAAGCCTTAATCCCTGCATGACTGAATTCATTTGGAATCGTTGCCCTGAATGAAATTGGTAACGCCCGCCGATTGAATATGGCGCTTCCATCATCGCAGACCGCCTCAAGGCCTGTGAAGTAAATATTTGCGATGCCGTGATGAAGATTTTCGTCGGCTTGCGCGCTGGCAGTGACAGGGGTCTTTGCTGGTAGTATGCAATGTCACGAAAATATGAGGGTGGGGCATTGCCTTACTGTGTAATTTCACTATAGCTGGCGCGGGCAGGCATGCGCCAGAGGCCGGCATTCCGGCAAGCGCCTGGCCGGCCTTGCATTCCTTGTTCCTTGAATATGTCAACGACCATCGCAAACCGGCTGGCCATTGCTGCTTCCTTCCTCTTTGCCTGTGCAGGTGCGAACGCGACTGAAGGCGCCCTGGGGCGACCCGTGACCGGCACCAGCGTGCTCCCCAATGTAGGGATCGTGTCGCCGGAACCCGCGCTCATCGTGAACGTCGGCGAGATCTACCTGGATGGCTCGATCGGCGGCAGCCGAAACGTGCCCATCGCAGGCAAGACGGCGCTGGGCGTGGACGGCAAGGTCGCGTTCACCCTGGCAACGGTGATGAAGGTATGGGACACCGATACCGGCCCCTGGAACTTTGCCTCCAGCTTCACGCTGCCCTATGTCTGGACCAAGGTCACGGCCAACATCAGCGCCGGCGGCCGGGGCGCCAGCACCCAGGACACCGCATCGAACCTGTTCGACATCACCTTCGCGCCGATCATCGCGGGCTACCATTTCTCAAAGACCGAGCATGTGGCTCTGAGCCTGAATGTGTGGGCGCCGACCGGCAAGTACGATCCCAACGCACTGGCCAACGCCAGCCTGAACAACTGGACGTTTATTCCGCAAGTGGCCTACACCAAGCTGTTCCCCGAACACGGGCTCGAGTTCGATGCCGTCGCCGGGGTCCAGTTCTACACCCGCAACAACGCCACCGACTACCAGAACGCACCGCTGTTCACGCTCGACACCATGCTGCTCAAGCGCTTTGCCAACGGCGCGGGCCTCGGGTTGATCGCGGGCACGACGCAGCAGCTCGGCGACGACAGCGGCCCGCTGGCCGACCGCCTGAACGGCTTCCGCGGCCATGACTGGGCGGTGGGCCCGATCGTCACCTACGACACCAAGATCGGCGCGAAGAGCCTGCTGTCGCTGGGCTTGCGCTGGGTGCCGACCGTTGCCGGCAAGAACCGCCTGAAGAGCACGAACACGTTCATGGGGACAGCGACTGTCGTGTTCTGATGGCCGCGCGCGCGGTGAGCCCGCTCACCACGTGTACTTCACCCCTGCCCTCAGCGCGTACTGGTAAAAGGATTGCTGGCCCCAGGAACCCGACACATTGGTCCAGCCGGTCCAGCGCTTGCCGAGATCGGCGTTCAGCCCCAGCTTCAGTTCGAAGCGGTTATGCGGATACAGCCCGCCGATCGGCAACTGGTTGAACGAGATATTGGTGTCGGTATCGGAATACCACCAGTTCACCGTCGCATACGGCTGCAGTTTGCGGCCGTCCTCGCGCACGAAGGTCCGATGCGTGCGTACGCCCAGCCGCGCGATGATCCCGCTGGAATCCGCCCCGCTGACGCGCGTGCCGTTGGGCTCGGCAATGTCGTCCTCGCTGTAGTTGACATAGATGAGCTGCGCCTGCGGCTCGATCACCCAGTCGCGCGGCAGTGGGATGGCATAGCCGACTTCCCCCGACAGCCCTAGTCCCTGCGCGTGGTATCGCACCGTCGGCAACTGGTCGCCTTCAACGCGGTTGGTGAACCAGCCATACTGGAACCAGGCATCGACATAGGCGCCCAGCTTGTTCTCGTCGTTCTGGTACCAGGCGCCGTAGACACCCGCAGCCCACCCTTCCACTTTGCCCCTGGCCCGCGTGGGGTTGCCGGCGGCATCCGCGTCGGTGCTGGCGTTGCCATAGCTGCCCGTTACGCCGACATGCAGGCGGTCGGTCTCGCTGGCGACACGCCACCTGGCCAGCTCGGCACCGCCGTGCAGCAGGAAGCTGTCGGTGCGGGTGCGGAAGTTGCCGTCCTTGCTGCGGCTGCCCTCCCACTTGCCCACTGCGCGCAGCCAGCCGCTGCGCGGCTTGTCCTGCACTGGCGTTGCCGCCCCCGGTGGCATTGATATCGAACCCGTCGCGCTCGTTGCCGCCAACCAGGTTGTTGAGGTTCAGCGTCGTGCCCGCATTGACGGTGATAGCCGACCCGCCGGCCGTGCTTGGTGACGGCAACGCCGTCCATGCCGGCCCCTTGCATCGTGATGGCGCTGGTGCCGCCATTGAACGTCACGCTGGCATCGCCCGGGTTGGTGATGACTTGTGACGCGACGCCACTGGCAGCCGTGGCGGTGGTATTCGTGATGGTGGTCCCGGTCAGGGTCACCGAGGCATTCGCCCCCCTCGCGAGCGCGCGCAGGCTCGCGCCTGTGTTCGTATTGAAGGTGGTGCCTGACACGGTCTCCATCTCGGCGTTGCCCGATGCAGGCGTACAGGACAGTGCCGTATAAGTGCCGCTGGCAATCGTGCCGCAGGCGGTCTGTGCGCGGACTTCGAGCGTTGCCAGGGCCATGGTTCCGGCCGGCGCAAGCCAGTAAGCGATCAGCGCGGCAATCGGCCGCAGGGCGTGGTTGCGTCGCCGCTTGATGATGGCACCGTGCTGCATGCCTGGTCCCGGAACTCGCACAGTGATCTCCTTTGTAGGATTTTTGTTGCATTCTCGGGAACCGGCAATCTGCGCACCAGTGAAACATTTGGTAGGCTGTATTAAGCCTGCTGCGTCAGCCGAACGGGGTAGCAGCGTCAACTTGAGGGATCCACGCGCCAACGTCCGCGTTGATCAGGCTCAAGCCCCGATCCATTACAAGCCTGCACACTGGCGCCCATGACCACACTGCCCTCTTCTCCGCCCGTCGCCGCTGACGCGGGCCAACCCAAGCCCCCGCCCCCCTCCGTGGCTGCACGCCGCCCGGCTCTTGTGCCGCGGGGCCGTTTCGCGTGGCTGACTGGTATCCTGAGCTGGACGCTTCTGATTGCCAGCACGCTGTTCTGGTGCGCGCTGCTGTTTCCGCTCGCGCTGCTCAAGCTGGTGCTGCCGTTTGCCCCCGCCAGGCGGCGCATCGATCCGATGCTCAACGGCATCGCCACCGCCTGGATCTCCGGCAACACCGGCTGGTTCGCGTGGATCCAGCGTGAGCCGTGGGACGTCCAGGGCAACGAGGGACTGCGCTATGCCGACTGGTACCTGGTCAACTGCAACCACCAGTCGTGGGCCGATATCTTCGTGCTGCAGCGCTCGCTGAACCGGCGCATCCCGCTGCTGAAGTTTTTCCTGAAGCAGCAGCTGATCTATGTGCCGGTTATCGGGCTGGCGTGGTGGGCGCTGGACTTTCCGTTCATGAAGCGACACGGCAAGGCGCAGCTGCGGCGCAATCCGGCGTTGCGGCGCCAGGACCAGGAAACGGCCAAGCGCGCCTGCGCGAAGTTTTCGCTGGTGCCGACCAGCGTGATGGTGTTTGCCGAAGGTACCCGCTTCACCGAGGCCAAGCGCGCGGCCCAGGACTCACCGTACCGCCATCTGCTCAAGCCCAAGGCCGGCGGGCTGGCGGTGGCGCTGAATGCGATGGGCAACAAGTTCCGCTCCCTGCTCGACGTCACCATCGTGTACCCGGAAGGCGCGCCAGGCTTCTGGGACCTGGCCTGCGGACGCGCCGGCCCGGTGCTGGTGCGCATGCGGCAGTTGCCGGTGCCGCCGGCCTTCTGCGAGGCCGACTACGGCAGCGACAAGGCCTTCCGCACGGAATTCCACAACTGGCTGGCACGCCAGTGGGAAGCCAAGGACGCCGAGATCGATGCGCTGACGCCGCCGCGCGAAGGCTGAAGCCCTGCTACCCGGGCAGCCGCTCGACTGCCCGCTTCCCCTGTCCCACCGCCGCGGTCAGCGAAGGGCTGCCGGCATTGTCGCTGTTGGCGATGCTGATATTGCCGACGCCGGCCAGCCCGGGCCACACCGCGTCGGGCGCCACGTTCTCAGCGGCCAGGCTGTCGGGCATATAGCTGTAGCCATGCGCCCAGCGGTTGACGGTGATGCCGCGGATCACGTCCTTCGAAGCAAAGCCCTTGTGCCCGAGCATGCGGTCAAGCTGCGCGCGGATGTCGCGCTCCAGCGTGTCGAACGGCGTGCCCAGCAGCAAGGCGCGGCCCGCGCGGAAGCGGTCGCGCGCCTGCATGCCGCTGTCAGGCACGGTCGGCACATAGAGCATGTGCAGCACGGCCGGATCGGAGGGCTGCCTGCCCGCCGGCGGTTCCAGCCACAGGTCGGTATAGGCCATGGCCGGCGCGTGGATGCGGCGCGTGCGCAGCGCGGCGAACGCCTGCCAGTGGTCGAGCGCCACCTTGGTGTAGACCAGCGGCGCCTTGGCCTCGTTGTGCAGCACCTCTTTCTGCTTGGCCGGCAGCGACGGCAGCAGGTACGGGATCATCATGTTGTAGCCGGCCAGCACCACGTGGCGCGCCTCGACGCGATGCAGGTTGCCGCTGAACCCGTAGGTCACGCGCGTGATATTGCCGTCGGGCTCGACCGCGATCGCGGTGCTGTTCAGGCGCAGGCGCACCGGCTGCCCGTCGCGGTCCAGCCGGCTGTAGTCGAACGCGGCCGACACCACATCGGCCGGCCGGGCGATCGACGCCACGCCCGGGATCAGGCTCTGCACCAGCAGCCGTGCCAGCGAGGCATTGCCATCCGGAAACCACAGGCGCGATGCCGGCGACTTGCCAAGCCGCGCATTGCCCGCCGGCGCGGGCATGTTGGCGCCTGCAGGCAGGCCGATGGCGATGGCGTCGGCAACCGAAATCCCATCGACATCGAGCGCATAGGCATCGTTGCTGCGGCTGCGCAGGAAGCGCTGCCCGGCCAGGCCGATGCCGGCCTTGTCACGCAGGAAGCTGGCGTAACGCATGGAGCGCAGCGCAGCCGCGCGCTCGGTGCCGGACAGCGCCGGCAGGTAATCGGTGGTGCCGGCGGCCAGCCGCGCCAGCGCGGCGCGGTCCGCCACAGGCAAAGGCGTGTTGTCCAGGAAGCGCGACAGGGCAGCCGCGTCCGGGGCACCGGCCTGCTGCCCGCTGCGAACATCGATCAGCTCGCCGAACGGATCGCCAGCCACCCACTGGTCGCGCCCGAAATGCTCGGCATCGAAGAACACGGCGCGGCCCATGCCGAGCGCGCCATAGGGATCCGCAGGCACAGTGCCAGGCGGGCGCGTGGCATCGAGCCCGATCCCCGCCAGCAGTTCGCGCACCGCGGCGTCGCTGGCAGCGCCTGCCGGCATTTCTGCACTGCCGCCATAGGTCACCAGCCGCTTGCCGCGCACCGTGAACTCGTTGCGCTTGGCATGACCGCCGAAGTCGTCGTGGTTGTCCAGGATCAGGATGCGCCGGTTGGCGCCGAAACGGCGCCGGTAGAACCACGCCGCCGCCAGGCCGCTCAGGCCGCCGCCGACCACCACCAGGTCGAAAGCCTCGCGCGCCAGCACGACCGGGTATTTCGCGCCCTCGCGCGCCAGGCTGTGCGCCAGCGTGTAGGTGCCGGCATGGTTGCCGCGCAGACCGGTCAGCGCGGGCGGATACGCCACGCCTGCCCCGCCCTGCTGCGCGTGCAGCAACTGCACCGGCGCAAGGCCGGCGGCAATGGTCAGGGCGGTGCCGTTGAGGAAGTCTCTGCGCGTAATCGTCATCGGGTGCTCATCGGGATGCGTCGCCTGCCGCGGCCGGGTGCTGCGCGGCCAGCTCTTTGCGCCGTGCCGCCACGGCGGCTTCCGGCACCGGCGCCGCGCGGTTGCCCCAGCTGCCGCGGATAAAGGTCAGCACATTGGCCAGTTCCTGGTCGTCCAGCGTCCAGCCATAGCCGGGCATGTGGTAATCCGCCGGCGCGGTGCCCACGCGCGCGGTCACGGCGCCGTCGAGCAGCAGGTTCACCAGCGAGGCCGGGTCGGGATCGGCCACGGTGGGGTTGCCGGCCAGCGGCGGGAACACGCGGGCAAAGCCCTTGCCGTCGGCGCCGTGGCAAGGCATGCAGAACACCGCGTACTGGCGCGCACCGGGCACATCGAAGCGGCCCTGCCGCAGTTGCTGCGCGGTGGCGGCATCATGCCGGAACGGCTTGTCCTCGCCGCGCGCGCCGGGCAGGGATTTCAGGTAGGCGGCCACGGCATCGAGGTCGGGCGCGCTCATGTACTGGGTGGCGGTGGAGATCACCGTGGACATCGGCCCGAACGAGGTCGCGTGCCCGTTGCGCCCGGTGCGCAGGAACTCGGCGATATCCGCGCGCGACCACGCGCCCAGGCCGGTGACCTGGTCACCGGTCAGGTTGGTGGCGGACCAGCCCTCCACGCTCGCCCCGGACAGGAAATGGCGGCTGCGCTCGTCCAGCCCCTTCTCGGCGAACAGGTTGCCGCGCGGCGTATGGCAGGCGCCACAGTGCGCCACCGCCTGCACCAGGTAGGCACCGCGGTTCCAGGCTGCGCCGCGCGCGGGGTCGGTGCGGACCGGGTCGTCATCGACGAACAGGACGTTCCACGCGGCCAGCAGGCTGCGCATGCTGAACGGCCAACGCATCTGCGGCGCGGGGTTGCGCTGCGTGACCGGCGCCACCTCGGCACGCAGGTAGGCGTACAGCGCCGCCACGTCCTCGGCACGCATGCGCGCGTACGAGGGATACGGCATCGCCGGATAGAGCCGCTTGCCATCGCGCGCCACGCCGTGCCGCAAGGCGCGGTCGAACTCGGCCAGCGTATAGGCGCCGATGCCGCTGCCGGCATCGGGCGTGATATTGGTCGAATGAACCGTGCCGACCGCCGTGCGGATCGGCAGCCCGCCGGCAAACGGCTTGCCGCCTTCGCTGGTATGGCACGCGGCGCAGTTGGCGATGCGCGCCAGGTAGCGGCCGCGTTCGATCTGTTGCGTGTCGGTGGCGGCCAGCGCCATGCCCACGGGCAGCAGCACCGCCAGCGTCAGGCAGGCCAGCTTGCGCAGCGCACGGGCTGTGGCGATACCAGGTCCTTGGGGCAGGAAATGCATGGGAGCAGTTTCAGGTCAGGCAGCCGATACCGCCCAGTTTGCCGCAAGCACCAGGCACACCACCAGCCCGGCGGCCACGGCCACGCCAGTCAGGATCAGCGGTACCGGGCGCAAGGTGTCCAGGTCGCGCTGGTGCTCCTGCCCCTGGCGCAGGCCAAAGAAGCCCCACAGCACGGTCCGCAACAGCCTCAACGGGTTCATGGCATCTCCTTGCACAACGCCTTTGTGTACGAGTGCCGATTATGGGCCGTCCGTGCCATCCATAACAGCATCAGATAACAGGAAATTTTACGTATCAGTTTGCCTGTCCGGGAGATAATGCGCTCACCCGCCC
>NZ_JBYTAG010000025.1:0-84481 GCF_058787995.1 Cupriavidus sp. FW305-27 | reverse complement strand
CGAGGCCGGCTGCGCGGCGGGGGCAGGGGTGGCGGGCGGGCCCGGCATGGCATCGGCGCGGCCCAGGCCCGGATCCGTCACGGTCGGCGGGGTCGGCTCGGGCGGCACTTTGGGCATGGTCAGCGGCCCGCGGATGCCGCATCCGCCCAGTAGGGGCATCGCAAGGGCGGCGGCAAACGCCGATACAATCGCAACACGACGCAGCATCGGGTCGTCCTTTAGGCTGTTGGCAAGGCGTTGGATGGTCCGACGCGCAACGGCCGGGCATCCGAAGGATTCTTAACAAAAAAGCCGTTCGCGCCACGTACGCCCGGTCCGGGCAGCGGCGGCAACGGCGGTCTCGGAGTTTAGCATGCCCCCCTTGAGCGAAAGCGAGTTCCTGGCCCTGGCCACGCAGGAGCTGGATCGCATCGAAGCCACGGTCGAGGCGGCCGCCGACGCGGCCGACGCCGATATTGAGATCAGCCGCACCGGCAACGTGATGGAGCTGGAGTTCGAGAACGGCACCAAGATCATCATCAACAGCCAGGCGCCGATGCAGGAACTGTGGGTGGCCGCGCGCGCCGGCGGCTTCCACTTCCGCCGCGACGGCGAGCGCTGGATCGACACCCGCAACGGCGGCGAGCTGTACGCGGCGCTGTCGGGCTACGTCAGTGAGCAGGCCGGCGCGGCCCTCACGCTGGGCTGACGCAAAGCCTGCCTGGCGGGCAAAAGAAAAGCCGGCCTCGTGGGCCGGCTTTCTGCTGTCTGGCGGCCGTGATCAGGCGCCGCCGAACATCTCCAGGATCTTCTTCTTCTCGGTCTCGGTGTCGGCCGGCGAGTTGGTCGACTCCTCCGGCTTGCCCGGCCACGGATCGCCCAGGCCCACCGAAGCCACCCCGGCGCCGCCGGCGTTCTCTTCGAAGGTCCAGTCGCCGCCCACCATCAGCACGCCTTCCGGCGCCGGGCGCTCGGGCGACTCCGGCACGCCCTTGAGCGCCTTGCTCATGTAGCCGACCCAGATCGGCAGCGCCAGGCCGCCACCGGTTTCGCGCACGCCCAGGCTCTTGGGCTGGTCGTATCCCATCCAGGCGATCGCCACCAGGTTGGGCGTGTAGCCGGCGAACCAGGCATCGACCGCGTCGTTGGTGGTGCCGGTCTTGCCCGCCAGGTCGTTGCGGCCCAGGCGCTGCTTGGCGCTGTTGGCGGTGCCTATGCGCACCACGTCGCGGAGCATGGTGTCGGCGAGAAAGGCGGTGCGTGCATCAAGCACGCGCACGGCGTCGGTGCCGGCGCGTTGCGGCTGGGTTTCGGAGATCACGTTGCCGCGCGCGTCCACCACCTTCTGGATCAGGTACGGGTTGATGCGGTAGCCGCCGTTGGCGAACACCGAGTACGCGCCCGCCATCTGCAGCGGCGTCACGGCACCCGAGCCCAGCGCCATCGGCAGGTAGGCCGGGTGCTTGTCGGCCTCGAAGCCGAAGCGCGTGATGTAGTCCTGCGCGTACTGCGTGCCGATCGCGCGCAGGATCCGCACCGAGACCAGGTTCTTGGACTTGGCCAGCGCGCGGCGCATGGTCATCGGGCCCTCGAAGCGGCCGTCATAGTTCTTCGGTTCCCACACCTGGCCGCCGGTATCGGGGCCGATCGTCAGCGGTGCGTCGTTGATCACCGTGGCCGGCGAGAAGCCCTTTTCCAGCGCGGCCGAGTAGATGAACGGCTTGAAGCTGGAACCCGGCTGGCGCCAGGCCTGGGTCACGTGGTTGAACTTGTTGCGGTTGAAGTCGAAGCCGCCCACCATCGAACGGATCTCGCCGTCCTGCGGGTTGATCGACACGAACGCCGCGGCCACTTCCGGCAGCTGGGTCACCGACCAGTTGCCTTTCTCGTCCTGGGTCACGCGGATGACCGCGCCGGGGCGCATCTTCATCTTGGGTTGCGCGTTGGACGACAGCGACGGCGCGATAAAGCGCAGCGCCGAGCCCTCGATGGTTGCCACTTCGCCCGACAGCAGCGTCGCCTTCACCTGCCTGGCCGACACGCTGGTGACCACGGCCGAGCGCAGGTCGCCGCTGCCCGGGTGCTCGACCAGCGCATCGTCGATGGCCTGCTCGCGCTCGGCCGGGTCGGAAGGCAGGTCGATAAAGGCCTCGGGGCCGCGGTAGCCGTGCTTGCGCTCGTAGTTCATGATGCCGGAGCGCACCGACTCATAGGCGGCGTCCTGGTCCGGCTTGGTCAGCGTGGTGTAGACCGTCAGGCCGCGCGTGTAGGTTTCTTCGCGGTACTGCGCGTACATCAGCTGGCGCACGATCTCGGCGACGTACTCGGCGTGGGTCGAGAACTCGTTGCCCTCGGTGCGCACCTTCAGCTCGGCATGCACGGCCTGCTCGTACTGGTCGGGCGTGATATAGCCCAGGTCGCGCATGCGCTGCAGGATGTACTCCTGGCGCACCTTGGCGCGGCGCGGGTTGACCACCGGGTTGTACGCCGACGGCGCCTTGGGCAGGCCGGCCAGCATGGCGGCCTCGGCCGGCGTCACGTCGCGCACCGACTTGCCGAAATACACGCGCGCGGCGCTGTCGAAGCCGTAGGCGCGCTGCCCCAGATAGATCTGGTTCATGTACAGCTCGAGGATCTGGTCCTTGTTCAGGTTGGCCTCGATCTTGTACGCCAGCAGCATCTCGTAGATCTTGCGCGTGTAGGTCTTTTCGCTGGACAGGAAGAAGTTGCGCGCCACCTGCATGGTGATGGTGGAGGCGCCCTGCGACAGCCCGCCGCGCAGGTTGGCCAGCCCGGCGCGCAGCACGCCGACGAAGTCGACGCCGCCGTGCTCGTAGAAGCGGTCGTCCTCGATCGCCAGGACCGCCTTTTTCATCACGTCCGGAATCTCGGCGATGGGCATGAAGTTGCGTCGCTCTTCGCCGAATTCGCCGATCAGCACATTGTCCGCGGTATAGATGCGAAGCGGGATCTTGGGCCGGTAGTCGGTGATGGTGTCCAGCGAAGGCAGGTTGGGCGCGGCCACCAGCAGCGCGTAGCCGAGCAGCAGCGCAATCACGACGGCACCGGCGACAACCAGTCCGACCGCCCAGAACATGAGCCGCGTCCAGATCGGACGGCGGGCAGGGTGGGACGGCTTGTGTTGTGCGGTGGCCATAAGGGAAATACCTAGTCAGGGGTGCCCGGGATTATATCTTCCGGCATCGGCCCGCCCGGGCGTACAGTGGTGCGGGCGCCGCTATCGCGCTGTTACAAGATGTAATGTGGCGAATGCGTGCACGCACGGCGCTGTTGCGTGCAGCTAAAGGGGTGCGGGCAGGCGCACAAGCGCCCACGGAAGGGAACCCGACGACCGTGGGGTTTTGGCAACGGATTGGAGAGGGGCTTCTCAAAAAGAACTCGGCGCCAGTTCGGCACATTGCCACCGATGCTGGATTTTGTGAGAATCGACCAACATAAAAGAGCAAACGTTTCATTCAAGAAACAAGGCTCGCCCGATTAGAGCGTTCAAGCCAGGGGCGAGTTCAAAAGTCAGGGGGTCACCTTGCGTCGGGGCATTTTGTCGGGGCTTCTACGCCGGACTACGGTCGGTGTGGATATCGGGTCGTCCAGTGTCAAGGTAGTCGAGCTGTCCGTAGGGGGCAGCAGGCAAGACTATCGGCTGGAAAAATGCGCCAGCGAACTGCTGGACCGCAACGCCGTTGCCGATGGCAACGTCATCAATATCGAGGCCGTCGGGATCGCGCTCAGACGCGCGCTGGGCAAGGCCGGCATCCGTTCGAAGGACGTGGTGCTGGGCGTGCCGTCCATGCTGACGGAGTCACAGACGGTCAGCCTGCCGGACAACCTGTCCGACGACGAGCTGTATTCCCAGGTCGAATCCGAGGCGCACCGGCTCTATCCGCCGTCGCAGGCGGTCAACTTCGACTTCGCCGTGATCGGCCCCAGCGAGACCGAGGGCGGTATCGGGGTGCGCGTCACGGCGGCCAACAGCGACCGCGTGCAGGAGCGCGTGACCGCGGCCGAGATGGCGGGGCTCAAGCCCCAGGTCATGGATGTCGAGGAATACGCGGTGCAGCGCTCGATCGTGCAGATGCTGGGCGTGCCGCACGAGATGCCCGAGGCCGATGCGCGCGCGCTGCCGGTGGTGGCGGTGATCCATCTGGGCGGCAGCCGTTCCAAGGCGATCTTCTACCAGGGCTGGAAGGAACTCTACGAGCAGCCGCTGAACAGCTACGGCGACCAGCTCACGCAGAGTGCGGCGCGCATGTTCACCCTCGACGCGCTCAAGGCCGAGATCAAGAAGCGCAAGAACACGCTGCCTGAAGCCTGGCGCGCGCAGTTGCTCAAGCCGTCGCTGGATGCACTGGCGATGGAAGTGCAGTCCGCGGTCGGCAACTTCATCGCCAGTTCCAGCCTGGGCCGGGTCGACGAGATCCTGCTCTCGGGCGGACATGCGTCGCTGCTCGGCGTGCAATCGGCAATCCAGCACCAGACCAAGATCACCACCACGCTGGCGAACCCGTTCGCCAACATGGCGACCAACGCCAAGGTCAACGAGCGCTACCTGCAGCGCGACTTGCCGGCGTACATCGTCAGTGCCGGCCTGGCCTTGCGCGGCCTGCAATAACGCACCGGAGGCATCAGATGTCTACGAACACACTGCCTTCGGTCAACCTGCTGCCTTACCACGAAGCCCGCAAGGCAGCACGCCGCAAGAAGGTCTATACGATGCTGGCCGGTGCCGCGGTGGCTGGCGCTGCCGTGGTGCTGCTGGGCGGCTTCTATATCGACGGGCGCATCGCTTCGGTGGTCGCGCTCAACCAGGTATTGAGCACTGAGAACGCCAGGCTGGACGGGCAGATCCGCGAGGTCAACAGCCTGAAGAAGGACATCGACGCGCTGCTGCAGCGCCAGAAGGCGGTTGAAAGCCTGCAGACCGAGCGCAACCGCCCGGTGCAGCTGCTTGAGGAACTGGTGCGGCAGGTGCCGGAGGGCGTCTACCTGACCAGCCTGAAGCAGACCGGCGAGGCCTTCACCATCGCGGGCGTGGCGCAGTCCAACGAGCGCATTTCCGAGCTGCTGCGCAACCTGAGCGGGGTGGCCTGGCTGGACAAGGCCGAACTGGTCGAATCCAAGGCCGTCACCATGACCAACAACCTGCGCGAGCAGCGCCGCTTGTTCGACTTCTCGATGCGCTTCGCGTACCGCGCGCCGGAAGCGGCGGCCGACGGCAAGAAGACCGTGCCGGGCGCCTCCGCACCCGCAGCCGCCCCAGTTCCCGCACCCGCAGCCGGAAAGGCCTGACCATGGCGCTCAATACTGAAATCAACCTGGCCGACCTGACCGGCCAGTTCCGCGGGCTCAACCTGAGCGAACCGGAGACGTGGCCGGCCGCGCCGCGTGTGCTGTTCGCGGTGCTGGCCGCGGCCGTGGTGCTGGTGCTGGGCTGGCAGTTCTACTGGAGCGCCAGGTTCGACGAACTCGACCGCCAGCGCCAGGAGCAGGAAAGCCTGAAGCAGGCGTACCAGTCCAAGGTGGCGCAGGTGGCCAACCTGGACGCACTGCGCGAGCAGAAGAAGCAGGTGGAGCAGCGCGTGGCGCTGCTGGAGCGGCAGCTGCCCAACAAGGCCGAGATGGATGCACTGCTGGCCGACGTCAATCACGCCGGTGTCGCACGGGGGCTGCAGTTCGAGCTGTTCAAGCCGCAGGGGGCGGTGATCAAGCCCTACTTCGCCGAGATCCCGGTGAACCTGCGCGTGACCGGGCGCTACCACGAGGTGGCGCAGTTCAATGCCGACGTGGCGGCCCTCTCGCGGATCGTGTCGATGCAGAACCTGCAGCTGGCCAATACCAAGGAAGGCGGGATGTCGATGGAGGCGGTGGCGATGGCCTACCGCGCGCTCGATCCGGACGAGCAGGCCGCGCAGCGCAAGGCCGCGGCAGCCGCTGCGGCAGCCAAGGCAGGAGGTGCCAAGTGAGCCGCACCGCCCGTACCCGCAGCCTCGCCTGGACCACGGCGCCACGCACATTCGCGGCGGCGGCGCTGGCTGTCGGCCTGCTGGGCGCCTGCGGCGCCAGCGATGAAGACGCCTTGCGCCAGTGGATGGATGCCACCCGCAGCGCGCGCGCCAAGCCGCCCGAGCCGCTGCCCGACGCCCGGCCCTATGTGCCGCGCGAGTACGCCGCAGCCAAGGCGCCCGAGCCGTTCGCGCAGGCCAAGATCGGCGAGCTGAACAAGACGCTCGCGGATTCGCCCGAAGCCGGGCGGCGCCGCGAGCCGCTGGAGGACTACCCGCTCGAGAACTTCAAGATGCTCGGGATGATGAAGAAGCACGGGGAGACCTTCGGCATCGTGCGGGTTGATAACAAGATCCACCATATCAAGGTGGGTCAGTATCTCGGCCAGAGCTATGGCCGGGTGGTCCGCATCACCGATCAGGAGATCGTGCTGCGCGAATTGGTCCGGGAGGGGGTATCAGAGTGGAAAGAGAAAATGACCAGCCTGAAGCTGGAGGTGGCGGCATGACCCTCGCGCGCTGGTACCGTGCGCTCGCGGGCGCCGCAAGGATGGCGATGGCGATGGCGCTGTTGCTGGTGATTGCCGCACCGGCCGCGCTGGCACAAAGCAACCGCATCAAGTCGGTTGACGTCAGCATGGTCGGGGAGCAGACCGTGTTCACGATCGAGCTCGAACGGCCGCTGGCGCAGAAGCCGGCGGACTTCACCACGCAGAACCCGGCACGGCTCGCGATCGATTTCTTCGATACCGGCTTTGCCAACCGGCGCGCGCAGTACGACTACGGCGGCAAGCTGGTCAAGTCAGCCAACGTGGTGCAGATCGGCGACCGTACCCGCGTGATCCTCGACCTCACGCGCAACGCCACCTATCGCACCGACCAGCGTGGCAACTACTTCGTGGTAGCGCTGGATAACGTGGCGCCGGCGCTCAAGAACGCTGCGCCCACGTTTGCGCCGGCTGCGACGCCTGCGGCCGCGGCGGCGCGGCCGTCGGTGCGCAATGTCGACTTCCGCCGCGGTGCCGATGGCGCCGGGCGCGTGGTGGTGGACCTGTCCTCGCGCGATTCGGGCATCAACATCGCGCAGCAGGGCAAGAATATCGTGGTCGATTTCCTCGGCACCACGCTGCCTGACAACCTGCGGCGGCGTTTCGACGTCAGCGATTTCGGCACGCCGGTGCAGGGCATGCACGCCTCGGACACCAACGGCAACGCGCGCCTGACGATCGAGCCGCGCGGCAACTGGGAATACAGCTCGTACCAGACCGATACCCAGTTCGTGGTCGAGGTGCGCCCGGTCAAGGAAGACCCGACCAAGCTGATCAGTGGCCCGGGCTACCGCGGCGAGCGCCTGTCGCTGAACTTCCAGAACATCGACATCCGTTCGCTGCTGCAGGTGTTTGCCGATTTCACCAACCTGAACATCATCACCAGCGAAAGCGTGCAGGGCAACCTGACGCTGCGCCTGAAGGATGTGCCGTGGGACCAGGCGCTGCAGATCGTGATGGATGCCAAGGGCCTGGCCTCGCGCCGCAACGGCAATGTGCTGTGGGTGGCGCCAAAGGCGGAGCTGCAGACCAAGGAGAAGCTGGAACTGGAGTCGCAGCAGCAGATCAATGACCTGGAGCCGATCCGCAGCCAGGTGTTCCAGCTCAACTACCAGCGTGCCGAAGACGTGCGCAAGATGCTGCTCGGCATGGGGGCGGGCGGCGGTGCCGTGGCCGCCGTCAGTACCGCCGGGTCGGCGGGCGCCAGCGCGCGCATGCTGTCCAGGCGCGGTTCGCTGACGGCCGATGCGCGCACCAACCAGCTCTTCGTCTCGGATATCGCCAGCAAGCTGGAAGAGGTGCAGAACTTCATCGGCAAGATCGACATCCCGGTGCGCCAGGTGATCATCGAGGCGCGCATCGTCGAGGCCACCGACTCGTTCAGCCGCAACCTGGGTGTGAAGCTGGGCTTTGCCGGGCAGTACAACAACGCCCGCGTCGGCAACACGTACAACAACGTGCTGCCCGGGGCGACTTCCGACAACGGCCCGTTCCTGAGCCTGCCTGCCGGCGCCATCAACGGCACCAACCCGGCCAATATCGCGGTCAGCCTGTTCAACAGCGCCGCCACCAAATTCCTGGCACTGGAGTTGTCGGCGCTGGAAGCGGATGGCAAGGGCAAGATCATCTCCAGCCCGCGCGTGGTCACGGCCAACAACATCAAGGCGCTGATCGAGCAGGGTACCGAGCTGCCATACCAGGCGGCGACCTCCAGCGGTGCGACCTCGGTGCAGTTCCGCAAGGCCAACCTGAAGCTGGAAGTGACGCCGCAGATCACGCCCGAAGGCAATGTGCTGCTCGATGTGGACGTGAACAAGGACAGCGTCGGCATCCAGACCACTTCCGGCTTTGCCATCGACACCAAGCACGTGCAGACCCAGGTGCTGGTGGAGAACGGCGGCACGGTGGTGATCGGCGGCATCTACACCCAGACCGAGTCCAACGAAACCGACAAGGTGCCGCTGCTGGGCGATATCCCGGTGCTGGGCTACCTGTTCAAGAACAACGCCAAGGTGCGCAACCGCACCGAGCTGCTGGTGTTCCTGACCCCGCGCATCCTGAACGAGAGCGTGTCGCTCCGGTAGGGACATGGCGTCCGGAGGACGCCGGATACAGTAGACTGGCAGGCCGCATCGAGGGATGCGGCCTTTTTTTGCGCGCCGCGGGGGCGGAGACGGCCCGGGACGGGCCAGCCATGTGGGCCATGCCGCATTCGCCACTTGCCGGCCGCGCCACAACATAAGAAGATGATGCAGTTCCCAACCGGGGAGGACGGCCCGCATGCCGCGCTCCCGAACGACAGTCCAGTGACAGCCTCAGCGACAGGCCCGGCGGCACAGCGCCAGGCCCAGGATCGGCGCGATGCCGATCGATCTGACTCCGAGCGACCGGAATCCGATCGACCCAACCTCTTTTTCGTCGGCCTGATGGGCGCCGGCAAGACCACCGTGGGCCGCACGGTGGCGCGGCGCCTGCACTATCCGTTTTTCGATTCCGACCATGAGCTGGAGGCCCACTGCGGCGTGCGCATCCCGGTGATCTTCGAGGTCGAGGGCGAAGCCGGCTTCCGCGACCGCGAGGCCGCGATGATCCGCGAGCTGGCCGCGCGCCAGGGCATTGTGCTGGCCACCGGCGGCGGCGCCGTGCTGCGCGCCGAGAACCGCGAGGTGCTGAAGGCCCGCGGCACGGTCGTGTACCTGCGCGCCAGCCCGCACGACCTGTGGCTGCGCACCCGCCACGACCGCAACCGGCCGCTGCTGCAGACCGAGGACCCGAAGGGCAAGCTCGAGGCGCTCTATGCCGAGCGCGACCCGCTCTACCGCGAGGTTGCCGACTTCATCATCGAAACCGGCAAGCCCTCGGTGGCGCAGCTTGCTAATATGGTGTTGATGCAACTTGAAATGGCCGGTTTCCCGATCGATCCCCCGCAGCCGGCCTCCGCGCCGCCGGAAGCGTCGGAGCCGCCGGCGCAGGACCCCAATCCATGATTACGCTTGAAGTCGACCTGGGCGAGCGCAGCTACCCCATCCATATCGGCACCGGCCTGCTGGACAACGCCGAACTGCTGCGCCCGCATGTACGCGGCCAGCACGCCGTCATCGTCACCAATGAAACCGTCGGCCCGCTCTACGCGGCGCGGGTGGAGGCGGCCCTGGCCGCGCTCGGCAAGACCGTGCGCACCGTCACGCTGCCCGACGGCGAAGCCTTCAAGCACTGGGAAACGCTGAATCGGATCTTCGACGCGCTGCTGCAGGCCGGCGCCGACCGCAAGACCACGCTGGTCGCGCTGGGCGGCGGCGTGGTGGGCGACATGACCGGGTTTGCCGCGGCGTGCTACATGCGCGGCGTGCCCTTTATCCAGATGCCGACCACGCTGCTGGCGCAGGTGGATTCGTCGGTGGGCGGCAAGACCGGCATCAACCACCCGCTCGGCAAGAACATGATCGGCGCGTTCCACCAGCCCAACGCGGTGATCGCCGACATCGACACGCTGCGCACGCTGCCCGCGCGCGAGCTGGCCGCCGGCATGGCCGAGGTCATCAAGCACGGCGCCATCGCCGATGCCGAGTACTTCGGCTGGATCGAGCGCAACATCAAGCCGCTGAATGCCTGCGACCCCGACCTGATGGCGCTCGCCGTGCAGCGCTCCTGCGAGATCAAGGCCGGCGTGGTGGCCCAGGACGAGCGCGAGGGCGGCCTGCGCGCCATCCTCAATTTCGGCCACACCTTCGGCCATGCGATCGAGGCCGGCATGGGCTACGGCGCCTGGCTGCACGGCGAGGCCGTCGGCTGCGGCATGGTGATGGCCGCGGACCTGTCGCACCGGCTGGGCTTTATCGACACCGAGACCCGCGCCCGCATCCGCGAGCTGACGCAGGCCGCCAACCTGCCCGTGGTGGCGCCGGAACTCGGTGCCGACCGCTATATCGAACTGATGAAGGTCGACAAGAAGGCCGAGGCGGGCAGCATCAAGTTCATCCTGCTGAAGCAGCTCGGCGAAGCGTTCATCACCACTGTGCCGGACGCTGACCTGCGCGCCACGCTCGCGCACGCCGTGCTCAAACCACCCACCGAGGCCCCGGTCGCCTGACCGATCGGTTATGCCTCGCCACCCCGCCCCAGCCACCGGACGCGCCGCATGACCGACTTTGAAAGCCATCTCGCCCCTTACGCCGCCCGCTCTGCGCAGACGCGCGGGCGGGTGCATGCAGAACCCGCATCGCTGTCGCGCAGCGAATTCCAGCGCGACCGCGACCGGGTCATCCACAGCACGGCGTTCCGGCGGCTCGAGTACAAGACCCAGGTCTTCGTCAACCATGAAGGGGACCTGTTCCGCACCCGGCTGACCCACAGCCTGGAGGTGGCGCAGATCGCCCGCTCGATCGCGCGCAACCTGCGCCTCAATGAAGACCTGGTCGAGGCGATCTCGCTGGCGCACGACCTGGGGCACACCCCCTTTGGCCACGCCGGGCAGGATGCGCTCAATACCTGCATGAAGAACCACGGCGGCTTCGAGCACAACCTGCAGAGCCTGCTGGTGGTGGACGAGCTGGAAGAGCGCTACGGCGGCTTCAACGGGCTGAACCTGACCTTCGAGACGCGCGAGGGCATCCTCAAGCATTGCTCGCGGGTCAATGCCTCGGCGCTGGGCGAGCTGGGCCGGCGCTTCCTGGAGGGCACGCAGCCGTCGCTGGAGGCGCAGCTGGCCAACCTGGCCGACGAGATCGCCTACAACAATCACGATATCGACGACGGCCTGCGCTCGGGGCTGCTGACGCTGGAGCAGCTCGACGAGGTGCCGATGTGGGCCCGCCACCGCGCCGAGGTGGCCGAGGTCTTCCCTGGCGCCAACGGCCGGCGCGCGATCAACGAGACGGTCCGGCGCATGATCAATACGCTGATCGTCGACCTGATCGAGACCACCAGCAGCAATATCGCCGCGGCCAATCCGCGCAATATCGACGCGGTGCGCGCCGCCGGCCCGCTGGTCGGCTTCAGCCCGCAGATGCATGAAGAAGCGGCCGAACTCAAGCGCTTCCTGTTCCGGCACCTGTACCGGCACTACCTGGTGATGCGCATGTCGGCCAAGGCGCAGCGCATTGTCGGCGACCTGTTCCAGGCCTTTATGTCCGATCCGCGCCTGCTGCCGCCGCAGTACCAGGCCAGCCATGGCGGCGACCAGTCGCGTCTGATTGCCCACTACATCGCGGGCATGACCGACCGCTACGCGATCCGCGAGCACCGCCGCATCTTCGCGGTCAGCGAAGGCAACTGACCAGCCTGCCGCATAAGTGGGGACGGATCAGGCTATGATGCGGGCATCAATGCTCGCATGACCTGTCATGGCACGCCTTCCCCGCTTTTCCCCCGCCGGTCTGCCCGCCCTGGTGTTGCAGCGCGGCAACAACCGCCAGCCCGTATTCCTGGGGCCGGACGACTACCTGCACTACCTCGACTGCCTGCGCATGGCCGCGCGCGAGCATGACCTTGCCGTCCACGCCTACGCGCTGCGGCCTAACCACGTGCACCTGGTGGCCACACCCAAGGAGTCAGACTCGCTGAGCCTGACCATGCAGGCGGTGGGGCGGCGCTATGCGCGCTACTTCAACCGGGTGGCCAGCCGCACCGGCACGCTGTGGGAAGGGCGCTTCCGTTCCGCGGTGTTCGATCCGGCCCGGTGGATGCTGCCGGCGATGCTCTATGTCGAGGGCAACGCGCTGCGCGCGGGCGAGGTCAGCGCCCCCGAGGGTGACCGCTGGAGCAGCTACCACCATCACGCCGGTATCGAGGCCAGCCCGTTTGTGAGCGACCACTCCGCGTACTGGGAGCTGGGCAATACGCCGTTCGAGCGCCAGTCGAACTACCGGATGCTGACCGCCGAGGGCCTGGCGGGCAAGACCCTGGAAACCCTGCGCGCCCATGCCCACAGCGGCTGGCCGCTTGGCGACGAAGCGTTCCTGGCCCAATTGGAGCGGCACGCAACCCGGCGCGTGCAACCGCTGCCGAAAGGGCGCCCCAAAAAGGTGCAAACGGCACCGGTGAATGCGTCAGAGCCGTCGCATAATTAATGTGTCCCCATTTAAATGGATCACCGAAACGGTGCGCAACTTAATATGATCTGACCCCATTTAAAAATTTTGCGAGGCGAACGCGATTCCCATATAGTTGCTCCACCCACAGTCATTGTGCGGCGCGTCACGCTCGTGTACGCCGCTGCGGCCCGCTGACAGCTTCGTCCCCATTTTCCGTCCCGCCGGTTTCCGGTTTGGGTGGAGGAATAAAGAAAACGAGAAAGCGCGCGGTCCCCGTTCCGGTACGCCCAGCCAGTTCGCGCAGCCTTCACCGGAATTCAGCCCGTGGACCAAACGAAAAATCTTTCGGCCCAAGCTCAGGCACAAGCGCAGACCAGCGAGTCTTCCCACGCCATTGACCTGCGCCCGCAAGCGCAGGGCATGTACGATCCCAGCAACGAGCATGACGCCTGCGGCGTCGGCATGGTCGCGCATATCAAGGGCAAGAAGTCCCACGAGATCATCTCGCAGGGCCTGAAGATCCTGGAGAACCTGGACCACCGGGGTGCGGTCGGCGCCGATGCGCTGATGGGCGACGGTGCCGGCATCCTGATCCAGATCCCGGACCAGTTCTACCGCGAGGAAATGGCCGCGCAGGGCGTGAGCCTGCCGCCCGCGGGCGAATACGGCGTGGGCATGATCTTCCTGCCGAAGGAACACGCCTCGCGCCTGGCCTGCGAGCAGGAACTGGAGCGCACGGTCCGCCTGGAAGGCCAGGTCGTGCTGGGCTGGCGCGACGTGCCGGTCGACGCCAAGATGCCGATGTCGCCGACGGTGCGCACCACCGAGCCGGTGATCCGCCAGATCTTCATCGGGCGCGGCCGCGACATCATGACCACGGACGCGCTGGAACGTAAGCTCTACGTCATCCGCAAGACCGCCAGCCATGCCATCCAGGCGCTCAAGCTCAAGCACGGCAAGGAATACTTCGTGCCGTCAATGTCGGCCCGTACCGTGGTGTACAAGGGCCTGCTGCTGGCCAACCAGGTTGGCGAGTACTACCTGGACCTGCTGGACCAGCGCGCCGTCTCGGCCCTGGCCCTGGTGCACCAGCGCTTCTCGACCAACACCTTCCCGGCCTGGGAACTGGCCCACCCGTACCGCATGGTCGCCCACAACGGTGAAATCAACACGGTCAAGGGCAACGTCAACTGGATCAACGCGCGCACCGGCGCGATCTCGTCGCCGGTGCTCGGCGACGACCTGCCCAAGCTGTGGCCGCTGATCTACCCGGGCCAGTCCGACACCGCATCGTTCGACAACTGCCTCGAACTGCTGACGATGGCCGGCTACCCGCTCGTCCACGCGATGATGATGATGATCCCGGAAGCCTGGGAACAGCACACGCTGATGGACGACAACCGCCGCGCCTTCTACGAGTACCACGCTGCCATGATGGAGCCGTGGGACGGCCCGGCCGCGATCTGCTTCACTGATGGCCGCCAGATCGGCGCCACGCTGGACCGCAACGGCCTGCGCCCGGCACGTTTCTACGTGACCGAGGACGACATCGTGGTGCTGGCTTCGGAAGCCGGCGTGCTGCCGTTCCCCGAGTCGCGCATCGTTGAGAAGTGGCGCCTGCAGCCGGGCAAGATGTTCCTGATCGACATGGAACAGGGCCGCATCATCGACGACAAGGAACTCAAGGACAACCTGGCCAACGCCAAGCCGTACAAGAGCTGGATCGACGCCGTGCGCATCAAGCTCGACGAGCTCGACGCCAAGCCTGAAGACGTTGCCGCCGAGAAGAAGCCCGTGGCCAAGCTGCTGGACCGCCAGCAGGCCTTTGGCTACACCCAGGAAGACGTCAAGTTCCTGATGGCGCCGATGGCGCTGGCCGGCGAGGAAGCCACCGGCTCGATGGGCAACGATTCGCCGCTGGCCATCCTGTCGTCCAAGAACAAGACGCTGTACCACTACTTCAAGCAGCTGTTCGCCCAGGTCACCAACCCGCCGATCGACCCGATCCGCGAGAACATGGTGATGTCGCTGGTGTCGTTCATCGGCCCGAAGCCGAACCTGCTCGAGCTGAACAACATCAACCCGCCGATGCGCCTCGAAGTGTCCCAGCCGGTGCTGGACTTCAAGGACATCGCCAAGATCCGCAATATCGAGCACTACACCGGCGGCAAGTTCCGTTCGTACGAGCTGAACATCTGCTACCCGAAGGCCTGGGGCAAGGAGGGCATCGAAGCGCGCCTGGCCTCGCTGTGCGCCGAAGCCGTGGATGCGGTGCGTTCGGGCTTCAACATCCTGATCGTGTCGGACCGCCGCGTGGATGCCGAGCATGTTGCGATTCCCGCGCTGCTGGCCACGTCCGCCATCCACCACCACCTGGTGGAGAAGGGCCTGCGCACGTCCACCGGCCTGGTGGTCGAGACCGGCACCGCCCGTGAAGTGCACCACTTCGCGCTGCTGGCCGGCTATGGCGCCGAAGCCGTGCATCCGTACCTGGCGATGGAAACGCTGGCCGAAATGGCCCAGGGCCTGTCCGGCGACCTGTCGCCCGAGAAGGCGGTCAAGAACTTCGTCAAGGCGATCGGCAAGGGCCTGTTCAAAGTGATGTCCAAGATGGGCATCTCCACCTACATGTCGTACACCGGCGCGCAGATCTTCGAAGCCATCGGCCTGTCGCGCGAACTGGTGCAGAAGTACTTCCATGGCACCCCGTCGAATGTCGAGGGCATCGGCATCTTCGAAGTGGCCGAGGAAGCCCTGCGCCTGCACCGCGACGCCTTTGGCGACAACCCGGTGCTGGAAAGCATGCTGGACGCCGGCGGCGAATACGCCTTCCGCATCCGCGGCGAAGAGCATATGTGGACCCCGGACTCGGTCGCCAAGCTGCAGCACTCGGTGCGCGCCGACGACGGCAAGGGCGCCTACCAGACGTACAAGGAATACGCCAACATCATCAACGACCAGAGCAAGCGCCACATGACGCTGCGTGGCCTGTTCGAGTTCAAGGTCGATCCGGCCAAGGCGATTCCGCTGGAAGAGGTGGAGTCGGCCAAGGAGATCGTCAAGCGCTTCGCCACCGGTGCGATGTCGCTCGGCTCGATCTCGACCGAAGCCCACACCACGCTGGCGCTGGCGATGAACCGCATCGGCGGCAAGTCCAACACCGGCGAAGGCGGCGAGGACGAGAAGCGCTACCGCAACGAGCTGCGCGGCATTCCCATCAAGCAGGGCGATACCCTCAAGGGCCTGCTGGGCGACAACGTGATCGAACGCGACCTGGAACTGCAGGAAGGCGATTCGCTGCGCTCGAAGATCAAGCAGGTGGCGTCGGGCCGTTTCGGCGTGACCGCCGAATACCTGGCTTCGGCCGACCAGATCCAGATCAAGATGGCGCAGGGTGCCAAGCCCGGCGAAGGCGGCCAGCTGCCCGGCCACAAGGTCTCGGACTACATCGGCAAGCTGCGTTACTCGGTGCCGGGCGTGGGCCTGATCTCGCCGCCCCCGCACCATGACATCTATTCGATCGAGGATCTGGCACAGCTGATCCACGACCTGAAGAACGTCAACCCGGTGTCGGACATCTCGGTCAAGCTGGTGTCCGAAGTCGGCGTCGGCACGGTGGCCGCGGGCGTGGCCAAGGCCAAGGCCGACCACGTCGTGATCGCCGGCCATGATGGCGGCACCGGCGCTTCGCCGTGGTCGTCGATCAAGCATGCCGGCACGCCGTGGGAGCTGGGCCTGGCCGAAACGCAGCAGACGCTGCTGCTCAACGGCCTGCGCAACCGCATCCGCGTGCAGGCCGACGGCCAGATGAAGACCGGCCGCGACGTCGTCATCGGCGCGCTGCTGGGCGCCGATGAATTCGGCTTCGCCACCGCGCCGCTGGTTGCGGAAGGCTGCATCATGATGCGCAAGTGCCACCTGAACACCTGCCCGGTGGGCGTGGCCACGCAGGATCCGCAGCTGCGCAGGAAGTTCCAGGGCAAGCCTGAGCACGTGGTCAACTTCTTCTTCTTCGTTGCGGAAGAAGCCCGCGAAATCATGGCCCAGCTGGGCATCCGCAAGTTCGACGAGCTGATCGGCCGCGCCGACCTGCTCGACACCAAGCCCGGCATCGAGCACTGGAAGGCGCGCGGCCTGGACTTCGGCCGCATCTTCCACCAGGTCTCGCTGGGCGCGGACGTGCCGCTGTACCACACCGACGTGCAGGACCACGGCCTGTCGGCCGAGGCCGGCAAGGCGCTGGACCACGTGCTGATCGCCAAGGCCCGACCGGCGATCGAGAAGGGCGAGCGGGTCTCGTTCATCCAGCCGGTGAAGAACGTCAACCGTACCGTCGGCGCGATGCTGTCGGGCGTGGTGGCGCGCCAGCATGGCCACGAAGGCCTGCCTGACGATACCATCCACATCCAGCTGCAAGGCACCGCCGGCCAGTCGTTCGGCGCGTTCCTGGCGCACGGCATCACGCTGGACCTGGTGGGCGACGGCAACGACTATGTCGGCAAGGGCCTGTCGGGCGGCCGCGTGATCGTGCGCGCTCCGCATGAGTTCCGCGGCGACCCGACCCGCAACATCATCGTCGGCAACACCGTGCTGTACGGTGCTATCGCCGGGGAAGCGTTCTTCAACGGCGTGGCCGGCGAGCGCTTCGCGGTGCGCAACTCGGGTGCGGTGGCAGTGGTGGAAGGCACCGGCGACCACGGTTGCGAGTACATGACCGGCGGCACGGTGGTGGTGCTGGGCGGCACCGGACGCAACTTCGCGGCCGGCATGTCGGGCGGCGTGGCCTACGTCTACGACGAGGACGGCCTGTTCGACAAGCGCTGCAACACCTCGATGGTGGCGCTGGAAGCAGTGCTGGCTTCGGCCGACCAGGAGAAGGGCCAGCCCGAGGCTTCGTGGCACAAGGTCGACGGCAAGCGCCAGCTGGATGAGGTCATCCTGCGCAACCTGATCGAGCAGCATTTCCGCTACACCGGTTCCGAGCGCGCCAAGGCGCTGCTGGCCGACTGGACCACGGCACGCCGCAAGTTCGTCAAGGTCTTCCCGACCGAGTACAAGCGCGCGCTGGGCGAGATGTACGCCAAGGAACAGGCCGCCCGCGACAGCGACCGCGAAGCCATCGCGGCCTGAGCGAGCGCAACGCAACCACGCAGAGGGGCCGCGGCAGCCGCCGCGGCCCTGACAAGATTCTGACCCCACCGCAGGGCTGGCGACGCCGCCGGTCCCGCGCAGCATGACCAAGGACGCAACATGGGTAAGGCGACTGGCTTTCTCGAATTTCCGCGCCAGAACGAAGGCTACGAACCGGTAGTCAAGCGCGTGAAGCACTACAAGGAATTCGTGTTCGCGCTGTCCGACAGCGAAGCGAAGATCCAGGGTGCGCGCTGCATGGACTGCGGCATCCCGTTCTGCAACAACGGCTGCCCGGTCAACAACATCATCCCCGACTTCAACGACCTGGTGTACCGCCAGGACTGGAAGTCGGCGATCGAGGTGCTGCACCAGACCAACAACTTCCCCGAGTTCACCGGCCGCATCTGCCCCGCACCGTGCGAGGCCGCCTGCACGCTGGGCATCAATGAACTGCCGGTGGGCATCAAGTCGATCGAGCACGCCATCATCGACAAGGCCTGGGAAGAGGGCTGGGTCAGGCCGCAGCTGCCGCGCCACAAGACCGGCAAGACCGTGGCCGTGGTCGGCTCCGGTCCCGCCGGCATGGCTGCCGCGCAGCAGCTGGCACGCGCCGGCCATGACGTGACCGTGTTCGAGAAGAACGACCGCATCGGCGGCCTGCTGCGCTACGGCATCCCCGACTTCAAGATGGAGAAGACGCTGATCGACCGCCGCATCGAGCAAATGCAGGCCGAAGGCGTGACCTTCCGTCCGGGCGTGATGGTGACCGACGGCGAACTGCCGGCCGGCATCAAGAACTACGCCCGTGAAACCATCTCGGCCCAGGCCCTGATGGACCAGTTCGACGCCGTGGTGCTGGCGGGCGGCTCGGAAGTGCCGCGCGACCTGCCGGTGCCGGGCCGCGACCTGGCCGGCATCCACTTCGCGCTGGAATTCCTGATCCCGCAGAACAAGGAAGTGGCAGGCGACGGCGAAAACGAGATCCGCGCCGAAGGCAAGAACGTGATTGTGATCGGTGGCGGCGATACCGGCTCCGACTGCGTGGGTACGTCCAACCGCCATGGCGCCACCTCGGTGACGCAGTTTGAACTGCTGCCGCAGCCGCCGGAAGAAGAGGACAAGCCGCTGGTGTGGCCGTACTGGCCGATCAAGCTGCGCACCTCGTCGTCGCACGATGAAGGCTGCGAGCGCGACTGGTCGGTCGCCACCAAGGAATTCATCGGCGAGAACGGCAAGGTCACCGCACTGAAGGCCTGCCGTGTCGAATGGAAGGATGGCCGCATGCAGGAAGTCGAAGGCAGCGAGTTCATCCTGCCGGCCGACCTGGTGCTGCTGGCGATGGGCTTTACCAACCCGGTGGGTTCGATGCTGGAAGCGTTTGGCGTGGATACCGATGCGCGCAAGAACGCCAAGGCCTCGACCGAGGGCGAGCGTGCCTACCACACCAACGTGCCCAAGGTGTTCGCCGCTGGCGACGTGCGCCGTGGCCAGTCGCTGGTGGTGTGGGCGATCCGCGAAGGCCGCCAGGCCGCGCGTTCGGTCGATGCCTTCCTGATGGGTCACACCGAACTGCCGCGCTGATTCACCCCGGCAGGAACAAGAAGCCCGCCTGGCGCAAGCCGGCGGGCTTTTTGTCGTCCTCGCGCCGGCGCAGCGCTCAGTCGGCCAGCGTGCGCTCCATCAGCACCGCACTGGCGCCGTAGCTGGCCAGCTTGGGCGCATGGGCGGTGGCCGTGTGCGCCGCCACCGGGACGTATCCGAGCCTGTGCCACCACGGCGCCGCCGACTGCACCGCGATCAGCCGCGAACGCCGCAGCCCCGCCGCGCGCGCGGCCGCCTGTGCCGCGGCGTACAGGCGCGGCGCCAGGCCGGCGCCGCGTCCGGCGGGCGCCACCGCCATGTCGTGCACGAACCAGGTGAGGGCGTCCGGCGCGGCGCCATGGCGCCAGCCGTGGTCGAGCACGCCGTCCAGCGGCGGCAGCGTGGCTTCGGGCCAGGCGTGGGTAAAGAGATAGGCGGCAAGCGCGCCGGGATGTCCGGGATCGTCCGCGACCCAGCAGGTGGCGGGGGACAGCGCCAGCCGGCTTGCCAGCGCGGCCTGGCTCTCCAGCAGGACTTCGGTATAGCAGCTGGCTTGTACCGCCAGCACGGCCGGCAGGTCGGCTGTGACCATCGGCCGCACGGTGAAAATCGTCATCGGCCGATTATAGCCGGCGAGGTCCGTGCATCCTGGCCGCCATGGCGCGTTTGGCAAGGCCTGGCGGGGCCTTCAGGGTTCTCCCGGCTATGGTTTACGTGCCTGTGGTGCCCTGGGCAATGTCCTTACAATTTTCAAAAAACAACTAACGGAAACTGCCTCGCAAATCCTTTTTCCCCAGAACCAGCTTGCCGCCTCCTCAGGGGACCGGCCGGAGGAAATTGATGCCCGAAGTGCGCAATTTGTCGCGGCTTTGGCGAGGTAAAGCGAAGTTCGCGCCGCGCCCCCCAATGGGCGCAGTCCGGCGCTGGCTCCGGTCTTTCCTGTGCCTGTACGCCCTGGGGTGTGCCACGCTGGCGCTTGCGGTGCCAGCCATGCCGGCGCATGCGGGGACCCAGCAGCTCGCCCGCAGCATGTCGTTCCCCGACCGCCCGATGCGCCTGATCGTGCCATTCCCGGCCGGCGGTGTTGCCGATGCGGTGGCGCGCATGCTGGCCGAGCGCCTCTCCGTCCGGCTGGGCGTGCCGGTGGAGGTCGACAACCGGCCCGGCGCCGCCGGCACCATCGCCGGCGACGTGGTCGCCAAGGCCAGCTCCGATGGCCACACCCTGTTGTTGCACCAGGCCAATATGCTGATCCAGCCCGGACTGGAGCCGGTGCCGTACGACGTCGTGCGCGATTTCACGCCGGTTGCGCGCGTGGCCACCACGCCGCTGTTCCTGGTGATCGATGCCCGGCTGCCCATGCGCACGCCGGAGCAATGGATGACCGCGGTCAGGTCGAACCCGGGCTCCTACAGCTATGGCTACGGCCAGCCGGGCAGCCCCTCCCACCTGTACGCCGAGTACGCGGTGCGCGGCATCCGCAGCGGCGTGCCGCTGGTCACCGCCAAGGGTGAGGCCGCCGTGGTCCAGGAGATGCTGGCCGGCCGCGTCAGTGCCTGTTTCTGTTCGTTTGCCGCGGTCCAGGGCCAGGTCAGAAGCGGCGGGCTGCGCCTGCTCGGGGTGACGGGCGTGGCCCGCTCGCCGCTGGCGCCGCTGGTGCCGACGCTGCAGGAGTCGGGGCTGGAAGGCTATGCCGCGGCTGCCTGGTTTGGCGTGATGGCGCCGGCCAAGACCCCGCGCGCGATCGTCGCCAGGCTGGCGGTCGAACTCGACGCGGTCATGTCCGAGCGCGAGGTGCGTTCGCGTCTGCAGGCGGCGGGGGTCACGCCGCTGCGCGATTCGCCGGAGGCGTTTGCCACCGCGATCCGCTCGGAATCTATCCAATGGCAGGTGATCCTGAAGGACGTCTCGCCGATACAGGAGCCTTGAGCAGCAAAGGGATGGGCAGGTTTGGGGGGCTAGGGCAAGTCTGAGAGGCTCCCCCGACGGGGGCATGTGGCGCGGGGCACACGGGCGCCAGCAGGGCTAGGTAGTACACCTTATAATGCGCGACTGTCCTGACCGGTGCCAACGTGACCGATTCTGCTCAAAACCTCGTCGAACTGACTGCGGTGGACTTCGCCTATGCGGACCACGGCAAGCCGATCCTGTCCGGCCTGACCATGCAATTCCCGCGTGGCAAGGTGATTGCGGTGATGGGCGGCTCGGGTTGCGGCAAGACCACGGTGCTGCGGCTGATCGGCGGCCAGGTCCGTCCTCAGGCAGGCACGGTCAGCTTTGCCGGCACCGATATCCACACGCTGGATACCCGCGGCCTGTACGCGGTGCGCCGCCAGATGGGCATGCTGTTCCAGTTCGGTGCGCTGTTTACCGACCTGTCGGTGTTCGACAATGTGGCGTTCCCGCTGCGCGAGCACACCGACCTGCCCGACTCGATGATCCGCGACCTGGTGCTGATGAAGCTCAACGCGGTCGGCCTGCGCGGCGCGCGCGACCTGATGCCGGCGCAGATCTCGGGCGGCATGGCGCGGCGCGTGGCGCTGGCGCGCGCGATTGCGCTGGACCCGGCGCTGCTGATGTATGACGAGCCCTTTGCCGGGCTGGACCCGATCTCGCTCGGGCTGACCGCGCGCCTGATCCGCAGCCTGAACGACGCGCTGGGCGCCACCACGATCATCGTCTCGCACGACGTGCACGAGACCTTCCAGATCGCCGACTACGTCTATTTCATTGCCGACGGCCGCATCGTCGCGCAGGGCGAGCCCGAGGCGCTGCGCGCCTCCACCGACCCGTTCGTGCACCAGTTCGTCCATGCCGAGGCCGACGGCCCGGTGCCGTTCCACTACGCCGGACCTTCGCTGGCCGAGGATTTCGCCGGAGGTGTGCGGTGACGGACTTCTTTATCACCATCGGCGCGGCCGTGCGCCGCAGCGTGTCGGGGCTGGGCCGCGCCACGCGCATGTTCCTGACACTGCTGGGCCTGTCGCCGGCGCTGCTGCGCCGCTTCCGCCTGGTGACCGACCAGGTCTTCTTCGTCGGCAACCTGTCGCTGGTGATCATCGCGGTGTCGGGCCTGTTCGTGGGCTTCGTGCTTGGCCTGCAGGGCTACTACACGCTGAACCGCTACGGGTCCGAGCAGGCGCTGGGGCTGCTGGTGGCCTTGTCGCTGGTGCGCGAGCTGGGCCCGGTGGTGACCGCGCTGCTGTTCGCCGGCCGCGCCGGCACCTCGCTGACGGCCGAGATCGGCCTGATGAAGGCGGGCGAGCAGCTGACGGCCATGGAAATGATGGCGGTGAACCCGCTGCAGCGCGTGATCGCGCCGCGCTTCTGGGCAGGCGTGATCGCCATGCCGGTGCTGGCGGCGATCTTCAGCGCGGTCGGCATCCTGGGCGGCTACGTGGTGGGCGTGCAGTTGATCGGCGTCGACGCCGGCGCCTTCTGGTCCCAGATGCAGGGCGGCGTCGACGTGCGCGCCGACGTGCTCAATGGCGTGATCAAGAGCTTTATCTTTGGCATCGCCGTGACGTTTATTGCCCTGTACCAGGGCTTCGAGGCCAAGCCCACGCCGGAAGGCGTCTCGCGCGCGACCACCCGCACCGTGGTGATTGCGTCGCTGGCCGTGCTGGGGCTGGATTTCCTGCTGACCGCGCTGATGTTCAGCAACTGACGCGGGCCATACCAACGACAAGACAGCGACAAGAACACTACGGGGTTGAAGAAAGAGATTCCAATGAAAAAGAACGCACTCGATTTCTGGGTGGGGCTGTTCGTGGCGGCGGGGTTCGTCGCCGTGCTGTTCCTGGCCCTCAAGGCCGGGAACATGAGCGCCTTTTCCTTCCAGGACACCTACAGCGTGCAGGCGCGCTTTGACAACATCGGCGGGCTCAAGCCGCGCGCGCCGGTCAAGAGCGCGGGCGTGGTGGTCGGCCGCGTGGCGGCGATCCGCTTCGACGACAAGACCTACCAGGCCACCGTCGAGATGAGCCTGGAGAAGCGCTACCAGTTCCCCAAGGACACCTCGGCCAAGATCCTGACATCCGGATTGCTCGGCGAGCAGTACATCGGCCTCGAAGCCGGCGGCGACACCGCCATGCTGGCCGAAGGCGCGCGCATCACCATGACGCAGTCGGCCGTGGTGCTGGAAAACCTGATCGGCCAGTTCCTGTACAACAAGGCGGCAGATGCCGGCGGCGGTGCGCCGGCCGGTGCCAGCGCGCCGGCGCCGGCAGGGGACCTCAAATGAGCGCTGCGCCATCGTTCTGCAAGGGCCTGGCCGCAGTCGCTGCCGCGGCCGTGCTCGCCGGTTGCGCCACTGGCCCCACCGCCAATCCGAAAGACCCGCTGGAGCCGTTCAATCGCGAAGTCTCGAAGATCAACGAGGACTTCGACAAGGGCATCCTGCGCCCGGTGGCCCAGGTCTATGCCGACTACATGCCCACGCCGGTGCAGCGCGCGGTGGAGAACTTCTTCTCCAACGTGAGCGATGTCTACTCGGCGGCGAACAACCTGCTGCAGGGCAAGCCCACCCGCGCCGCCGAGGACACCATGCGCGTGGCCATGAACACCGTGCTGGGGATCGGCGGCCTGATCGACATCGCCACCCCGGCCGGCCTGCCCAAGTACAAGGAAGACTTTGGCCAGACGCTGGGCGTGTGGGGCGTGCCGCCCGGGCCGTACCTGGTGCTGCCGCTGTTCGGGCCCAGCACCGTGCGCGACACCGGCGGCATGCTGGTGGACCGCAGCTTCGACCCGTCGGCCTATCTCTATCCGGTATCGCTGCGCAATTCACTGACCGGCGTGCGCATCGTTGCCGGCCGGGCGCAGCTGCTCGGCGCCAGCAACCTGCTGGAGCAGGCGGCGCTGGACAAGTACTCGTTCCTGCGCGATTCCTACCTGCAGCGGCGCCAGTACCTGGTCTACGACGGCAACCCGCCCGACGGCGACGAGGATGCGGACAGCGCCCCGGAGACCCCGACGGCGCGCCCTGAAGCCCCTGCCGGGACCGAAGGTGAAAAGCCCGCCACGCCCGCCACGCCCGCCACGCAGCCCGCAGCACCGGCTCCTCCCGCGCCGCCGGCCGACGCCTCGGCCCCGGCCGCCACCCAGGCCCAGCCTGCGCAGACGCCCTCGGGCGACCTGCAGCCTGAGAGCCAGAGCCTGCCGATACCACCCATGGACCCGATGCAGCGGATCGTGCCGGGGGTCCGTATCCGCTGACCCTGCGAGGCGCGGGCGGCTCCAGGCCCACGCCAGGCTGTGAATGCCCTGTGAGGGCTGAAACAATTTGTTTGTAAGTAGCGGAAAAGGCGCTTGTGGGTGCAACCACCGCCCCGCGCTTATGTTCCAATCTCCGCAAGGCCGCGCGCCAGCCATGGCGCCTGGCCAGTTCGCCCTCGGCGAAGAACGTCTTTGATAAAGAAGGAAAATCCATGATAAAGCGACTGTTGGCCCCCTTCCTTACGGTAGTTGCCTTCGCAGGCGCGGCGCATGCCCAGGTGGCGGCCCAGGACGCGGCCACCCCGGACGGGCTGGTCAAGGCCGTGGTCAGCGACGTGATGACCACCGTCAAGGCCGACAAGGACATGCAGGCCGGCAATATCGGCAAGATCACCGCGCTGGTCGAGCAGAAGATCATCCCCAACGCCAACTTCCAGAAGACCACGCAGATCGCCATGGGGCGCAACTGGTCCAAGGCCACGCCCGAGCAGCAGAAGCAGATCACCGAGGAGTTCAAGACCCTGCTGATCCGCACCTATGCCGGCGCCATTGCCCAGATCCGCGACCAGACCGTGCAGTACCGCCCGTACCGCGGCACGGCTGAGGATACCGATGCCACCATCCGCACCCAGGTCGTCAACAAGGGCGAGCCGATCCAGATGGACTACCGTCTGGAAAAGACCGCCCAGGGCTGGAAGGTCTATGACATCAACGTGCTGGGCGCCTGGCTGACCGAAGCCTACAAGGGCAGCTTCAACACCATTGTCGGCCAGCAGGGCGTCGAGGGCGTGATCAAGACGCTGCAGGACCGCAACCGCCAGCTGGCCAGCGCCAAGAGCTGAGGCGCCTGCCCAACGGTGCGCCGCTGCAACGCAGCACGGCGCACCGATCTGCTCTACAATGGCCGCTCGCGGCACAGACTCCCGCCTGACGTGCGGGAGTCGTCGTTTTTGCCACTGTATTCAAGCTACCGATCCCCAGGCCACGCATCCATGCTCTCGCTAGGTACCTCGCTGACCAACCAGAACGCCGCCGCCGTGCTGCGTGACGGGCTGGCGCGCCTGGCGCAGGGCGAGGTGCAGGTCGACTGCACCGGCCTGGCGCAGGTGGATTCCTCCGCGGTCGCCGTGCTGCTGGCATGGAACCGCGCCGCCGCCGCGCGCAACCAGGCGCTGTCGCTGCGCGGCGTGCCGCCGCAGCTGTCGCAACTGGCCAGCCTGTACGGCGTGGACGGTCTGCTGGGCCTGGCCCCAGCAGCCGCAGCGCAGGGGCACCACCACCGACATTGATCCGGCATCGCCGGTCGCCAGCACGGCGGCCGCCCGCGATGCCGCGGCGACGGCCCTGCGCGGTCGCCGAGCCCCTGGGGGCGGATCAAGCGGGACCATCCCCGCATCCCCTATAATTCCGGGTTGTTCGCCCATCCCCCCGCCTGCTACCGGTTCATGCCATGCCGGGCCAGGAAGTCCGGGCACGCAGTTGCTCCCCAATTCCCGGCGGCTGGCCCTGAAAATGCCGAACCCGCCACAAACAATCGGCCATGAAAGCCATTGAAATCCACGACGTTCGCAAGCGCTACCGCAACCTGCAGGCGCTCAAGGGCGTCAGCTTCACCGTCGAACGCGGCGAATTCTTCGGCCTGCTCGGGCCCAACGGCGCCGGCAAGACCACGCTGATCTCGATCCTCGCCGGCCTGAACCGCGCCGATTCCGGCCGCGTCAGTGTGCTTGGCCACGATGTCGTTGCCGACTACCGGATGGCCCGGCGTATGCTGGGCGTGGTGCCGCAGGAACTGGTGTTCGATCCGTTCTTCACGGTGCGCGAGACGCTGCGGCTGCAGTCGGGCTACTTTGGCCTGACCCGCAACGACGACTGGATCGACGAGATCATGGCCAACCTGGACCTGACCGGGAAAGCCGACGCCAATATGCGCCAGCTCTCGGGCGGCATGAAGCGGCGCGTGCTGGTGGCGCAGGCGCTGGTGCACCGCCCGCCGGTGATCGTGCTGGACGAGCCCACCGCCGGTGTGGATGTGGAACTGCGCCAGACGCTGTGGAAATTCATCTCGCGCCTGAACCGGGAAGGGCACACCATCATCCTGACCACCCACTACCTGGAAGAGGCCGAGGCCCTGTGCGACCGCATCGCCATGCTCAAGTTCGGCGAGGTGGTGACGCTGGACCGCACCAGCAACCTGCTGACGCAGTTTGCCGGCCTGCAGCTGGTGCTGACCTTTGCGCGCGGCGTCCTGCCGCCGGCGCTGGAGCCGTTGCGCATGCCGGCCAACCCCGGCGAGCGCGCGGTACGCCTGCGGTTGTCGGGCTACCAGGCGGTTGAACCGATCCTGGCCGCCTGCCGCGAAGCGGGCTGTGACATCGAAAACATGGAAATCAACAAGGCCGACCTCGAGGACGTATTTGTGCAGATCATGCGCCGCGAGGGGCATATGCCCGGTGCGCTGCCCGATCCGGCGATGGAGGCCGTGGCATGAAGCAGCCTGGCGATATCGAGGTCCTGGACGACTCCGGCCTCGGGCCGATGGCCGTGGGCGGCCTGGTGGGTTTCCGCACCCTGCTGTACAAGGAAGTGCTGCGTTTCTGGAAGGTGAGCTTCCAGACCGTGGCCGCTCCGGTGCTGACCGCGGTGCTGTACCTGCTGATCTTCGGCCATGTGCTGGAAGACCGGGTCAAGGTCTATGACCAGATCAGCTACACCGCCTTCCTGGTGCCCGGCCTGGTGATGATGAGCGTGCTGCAGAACGCGTTTGCCAACAGCTCGTCATCGCTGATCCAGTCCAAGATCACCGGCAACCTGGTGTTCGTGCTGCTGCCGCCCTTGTCGCACTGGGAAATGTTCGGCGCCTATGTGGTGGCCTCGGTGATCCGCGGGCTGACCGTGGGCCTGGGCGTGCTGCTGGTGACGGCGTGGTTTGCCAACCTGCATTTTGCCAATGTGGGCTGGATCCTCGTCTTTGCGCTGCTTGGTGCGGGCATCCTAGGCACGCTGGGCCTGATCGCCGGCATCTGGGCCGAGAAATTCGACCAGCTGGCCGCGTTCCAGAACTTCCTGATCATGCCGGCAACTTTCCTGTCCGGCGTGTTCTATTCGATCCATTCGCTGCCCGCCTTCTGGCAGGCGGTGTCCCATGCCAATCCGTTCTTCTACATGATCGACGGCTTCCGCTATGGCTTCTTCGGCGTCTCGGACGTGTCGCCGCTGTTCAGCCTGGCGGTGGTCGGATCGGCGTTCGTGGTGCTGGCCGCGCTGGCGCTGCGCTTGCTGAAGTCCGGATACAAGCTGCGCCACTGAACTGTGGCCGGCCATACTGAATCACGCTGAAGAGAACCCCATGCTGCCTACACCGGAACAAGTCAGGGATTACATTGCCCAAGGACTGCCCTGCGAACATCTGCAAGTCGAGGGCGATGGCCAGCACTTCTTTGCCACCATCGTCAGCGCCGAATTTGAAGGCAAGCGGCTGATCCAGCGCCACCAGCGCGTCTATGCCGCGCTGGGCGACCGCATGCGTGCCGAGATCCACGCGCTGTCGATGAAGACGCTGACGCCTGCCGAGTGGCAGGCGGGCGAAGGCAAGTAAGCCCCGCCAACATGCGCCGCGCCACCCGCGCGGCCCCAGAACCATGACGCCGGGCGCGTGCCCGGCTCCAGACGACAGAACATGGACAAATTCCAGATCCACGGCAATGGCCCGCTGAAGGGCGAAATCCGCGTGTCGGGCGCGAAGAACGCAGCCCTGCCGATCCTGTGCGCGGGCCTGCTGACGGCGGATACCGTTTCGCTGGACAACGTGCCTAACCTGCAGGACGTGCGCACCACCCTCAAGCTGCTGCGCCAGATGGGCATGCAGGCCGAGCTGGATGGCGCCCGCGTGACCCTGAACGGCGCCGACGTCAACGTGCTCGAGGCCCCGTACGAGCTGGTCAAGACCATGCGCGCCTCGATCCTGGTGCTGGGCCCGCTGGTGGCGCGCTTCGGCGAGGCCCGCGTGTCGCTGCCCGGCGGCTGCGGCATCGGCGCGCGCCCGGTCGACCAGCACATCAAGGGCCTGCAGGCGATGGGCGCCGAGATCACCATCGAACACGGCTTTATCCATGCGCGGGCCAAGCGCCTGAAGGGCGCGCGCGTGGTCACCGACATGATCACCGTGACCGGCACCGAGAACCTGCTGATGGCCGCCACGCTGGCCGAAGGCGAGACCGTGCTGGAAAACGCCGCGCGCGAGCCCGAGGTGACCGACCTGGCCCAACTGCTGGTCAAGATGGGCGCGAAGATCGAAGGCATCGGCACCGACCGCCTGGTAGTGCAGGGCGTGGAGCGCCTGCATGGCGCCAGCCACAGCGTGATCGCCGACCGCATCGAGGCCGGTACCTTCCTGTGCGCCGCCGCCGCGACGCTGGGCGACCTGGTGCTGCGCGGCGTGCAGCCGGACATCCTCGACACCGTGCTCGACAAGCTGCGCGAAGCCGGCGCAAAACTCGAGACCGGCGCCGACTGGATCCGTCTGGCCATGCCGCAACGCGCCAAGGCCGTGAGTTTCCGCACCTCGGAATACCCGGCCTTCCCGACCGATATGCAGGCGCAGTTCATGGCGCTCAATGCCGTGGCCGAAGGCACCGCGCGCGTGACCGAGACCATCTTCGAAAACCGCTTCATGCACGTGCAGGAACTGAACCGCCTGGGCGCGGACATCGCGGTCGAAGGCAATACCGCGGTGGTCAACGGCGTGCCGCGCCTGTCGGGCGCCAACGTGATGGCGACCGACCTGCGCGCCTCGGCCAGCCTGGTGATCGCCGGCCTGGTGGCCGATGGCGAGACCGTGATCGACCGCATCTACCACCTGGACCGCGGCTACGACCGCATGGAAGACAAGCTGTCGGCAGTGGGCGCGAAGATCCGCCGCATTGCCTGAGGAAGTCCGATGAGCCCCACTTTCAACGCATCGCCCAACCAGCTGACGCTGGCGCTGTCCAAGGGCCGCATCTTCACCGAGACGCTGCCGCTCCTGGAAGCCGCCGGCATCCGCGTCACCGAGGACCCCGAGACCTCGCGCAAGCTGATCCTGCCGACCTCCGATCCGGCCGTGCGCGTGGTGATCGTGCGCGCCTCGGACGTGCCGACCTACGTCCAGTATGGCGCCGCCGATTTCGGCGTGGCCGGCAAGGACGTGCTGATGGAAAGCGGCATGGCCGGCCTGTATGCGCCGATCGACCTGAACATCGCGCGCTGCCGCATGTCGGTGGCGGTGCCGGCCGGGTTTGACTACGCCAACGCGGTGCGCCAGGGCGCGCGCCTGGCCGTGGCCACCAAGTATGTGCAGACCGCGCGCGAGCATTTTGCGAAAAAGGGCGTTCACGTCGACCTGATCAAGCTGTACGGTTCGATGGAGCTGGGCCCGCTGGTGGGCCTGTCCGACGCCATCGTCGACCTGGTCAGCACTGGCAGCACGCTGCGCGCCAACAACCTGGTTGAAGTCGAAGAGATCGTGCAGATCTCGTCGCGGCTGGTGGTGAACCAGGCCGCGCTCAAACTCAAGCGCGAGCGGCTTGCGCCGATTCTCGACGCATTCGAACGGGCTTCGGCGGCGCTGGCGTAAGGCCACACCAGGCCCGCGCCGACTGAGAGGAAAGTAGTCATGAACGCAACCGAAATGGAAAACCTGCCGATCCGCCGGCTCGATTCCAGCAAGCCTGGCTTTGCCGAGGCGCTGCGCCAGGTGCTGGCCTTCGAGGCTGGCGAGGACGAGGCCATCGATCGCGCCGCCGCGCAGATCCTGGCTGATGTGAAGGCGCGCGGGGATGCCGCGGTGCTGGAATACACCAGGCGCTTCGACCGCGTGGAAGCGTCGTCGATGGGCGCGCTGGAGGTATCGCAGCAGCAGCTCGAAGCCGCGCTCGAAGACCTCGAACCCAAGCGCCGCGCCGCGCTGGAGGCCGCCGCCGCGCGCGTGCGCGCCTACCACGAGAAGCAGAAGATCGAATGCGGCAGCCACAGCTGGGAATACACCGAGGCCGACGGCACCATGCTGGGCCAGAAGGTGACGCCGCTGGACCGCGTCGGCATCTACGTGCCGGGCGGCAAGGCCGCGTATCCGTCGTCGGTGCTGATGAACGCGATCCCGGCGCGCGTGGCGGGCGTGAAGGAAATCATCATGGTCGTGCCCACGCCGGGCGGCGTGCGCAATGAGCTGGTGCTGGCCGCCGCGCAGATCGCCGGCGTCGACCGCGTGTTCACCATCGGCGGCGCCCAGGCGATTGGCGCGCTGGCCTACGGCACGGCGACGCTGCCGCAGGTCGACAAGATCGTCGGCCCGGGCAATGCCTATGTGGCCGCGGCCAAGCGGCGCGTGTTCGGCACCGTCGGCATCGACATGATTGCCGGCCCGTCCGAGATCCTGGTGATCTGCGACGGCACCACCGACCCCGACTGGGTGGCGATGGACCTGTTCTCGCAGGCCGAGCACGACGAACTGGCGCAGTCGATCCTGCTGTGCCCGGACGCCGGCTATATCGCCCGCGTCGAAGCCAGCATCCAGCGCCAGCTTGGCACCATGCCGCGGCGCGAGGTGATTGCCGCCTCGATCTCCGGCCGTGGCGCGCTGATCAAGGTGCGCGACATGGAAGAGGCCTGCGAGATCGCCAACGCGATCGCGCCCGAGCACCTGGAGATCTCGGCCGAGAACCCGCGCCAGTGGAGCGAAAAGATCCGCCACGCCGGCGCCATCTTCCTGGGCCCCTATACCAGTGAGTCGCTCGGCGATTACTGCGCGGGCCCGAACCACGTGCTGCCGACCTCGCGCACCGCGCGCTTCTCTTCGCCGCTGGGCGTCTATGACTTCCAGAAGCGTTCGAGCCTGATCGAAGTGAGCGAGGGCGGGGCGCAGATGCTCGGCCAGATCGCCGCCGAGCTGGCCTATGGCGAAGGCCTGCAGGCCCACGCCCGCAGCGCGGAATATCGTTTCACCAAACGCAGTTGATCTACTGACCCACGCTGCCTGATAAGGCAGCCAACTTAGGAGTTCCCATGCCAGCCGTAGAGCCCTCCCTGATCGAACGCATCATCCGTGACGACGTACGCGCCATGGGCGCCTACCACGTGCCGGATTCGCACGGTCTGGTCAAGCTCGACGCAATGGAGAACCCGTACCGGCTGCCTCCCGCTCTGCGCCGCGAACTGGCCGAGCGCCTGGGCGAGGTTGCGCTGAACCGCTACCCGGTGCCCAGCAGCGAAGCGCTGCGCGCCAAGCTGAAGACCGTGATGCAGGTGCCGGCCGGCATGGACGTGCTGCTCGGCAATGGCTCGGACGAGATCATCAGCATGCTGGCGCTGGCCGCGGCCAGGCCCGGCGCCAAGGTAATGGCGCCGGTGCCGGGCTTCGTCATGTACGCAATGTCGGCGCAGTTCGCCGGCCTGCAATTCGTCGGCGTGCCGCTGCGCGCGGACTTCACGCTCGACCGCGCCGCCATGCTGGCGGCGATGGCCGAGCACCAGCCCGCCATCATCTACCTGGCGTACCCGAACAACCCCACCGGCAACCTGTTCGATGCCGCCGACATGGAGGCCATCGTCCGCGCCGCCCAGGGCGAGGTCTGCAACAGCCTGGTGGTGGTGGACGAGGCCTACCAGCCGTTCGCGCAGCACAGCTGGATGCCGCGCCTGACGGAATTCGGCAACCTTTTGGTGATGCGCACCGTATCCAAGCTGGGCCTGGCCGGCATCCGCCTGGGCTACCTGGCCGGCGCGCCCGAATGGCTGTCGCAGCTGGACAAGGTGCGCCCGCCGTACAACGTCAACGTGCTGACCGAAGCCGCCGCGCTGTTCGCGCTGGAGCACGTGTCGGTGCTGGACGAACAGGCCGCCCAACTGCGCGACGAACGCGCCCGTGTGGCCGAAGGCATGGCCGCGAATGCGGGCGTGACGGTGTTCCCCAGCGCCGCCAATTTCCTGCTCGCGCGCGTGCCGGATGCCGCACAGACGTTCGACCGGCTGCTGGCCCGCAAGGTATTGATCAAGAACGTGAGTAAAATGCACCCGTTGCTGGCCAATTGTCTGCGCGTCACGGTCAGCACCCCCGAAGAAAACGCGCAGTTCCTTGAGGCATTCGCAGCGTCGCTGCAGGATTAACACCATGCGTGTTGCAGAGGTCACCCGCAATACTTCGGAAACGCAAATTCGCGTTTCCCTGAATCTCGACGGCAGCGGCCGCCAGAAACTGGCGTCCGGCGTGCCGTTCCTTGACCACATGCTGGACCAGATCGCCCGGCACGGCATGTTCGACCTGGAGGTCGAAGCCACCGGCGACACGCATATCGACGACCACCACACGGTGGAAGACGTGGGCATCACGCTCGGCCAGGCGGTTGCCAGGGCCATCGGCGACAAGAAAGGCATCACCCGCTACGGCCACAGCTATGTGCCGCTGGACGAATGCCTGTCGCGCGTGGTGATCGATTTCTCCGGCCGTCCCGGCCTGGAATTCCACGTGCCGTTCACGCGTGCGCGCGTGGGCAGCTTCGACGTGGACCTGACCATCGAGTTCTTCCGCGGCTTCGTCAACCATGCGGGCGTGACCCTGCATATCGACAACCTGCGCGGCATCAATGCCCACCATCAGTGCGAAACCGTGTTCAAGGCCTTTGGCCGGGCATTGCGCATGGCGGTGGAGCTGGACCCGCGCGCGGCGAACACGATCCCGTCGACCAAGGGTACGCTCTGACCTTTCCACCACGGTAGGCGTGCCGGCTGGTTGCGGCGCCCGCTGACCTTCCAAGCCTGAACCTGGCCAGCGATGCTGGCGACCCGCAACCGATGGATACGCTCAAGTCGTTTATTTCGCTGCTGGCGCTGATCAACCCGATCGGGGCGATCCCGTTCTTCATCAGCCTGACCAGCCTGCAGACGGAAGCGGAAAAGCTGCGTACCATCAAGATCGCATCGGTTTCGGTGGCGATCGTGGTGGCGGTGTCGGCCTTGCTGGGGCAGCAGATCATCGAGTTCTTCAATATCTCGGTGGCGTCGCTGCAGGTGGGTGGCGGGCTCATCATGATCATGATGGCCATGAACATGCTGAACGCGCAGACCAGCCGCACCAAGGCCACGCCGGAAGAAGAGGACGAGGCCGAGGTAAAGTCCAGCATCGCGGTGGTGCCGCTGGCGCTGCCGCTGCTGACCGGGCCGGGCTCGATCAGCACGGTGATCGTCTATGCCGGCAAGACCCAGCACTGGTACCAGTTGCTGATCCTGGTCGGCCTGGGCGTGGTGATCGGTGCGGTGGTGTACCTGGTGTTCCGCGCGGCCGACCCGATCGCCCGGGTCATCGGCCGCACCGGCATCAATATCGGCACGCGCCTGATGGGGCTGATCCTGTCGGCGCTGGCCGTGGAATTCATTGTGGACGGGCTGAAGACATTGTTGCCTGTTTTGAAATCATGACTACCATAGCAATTGTGGATTACGGCATGGGCAACCTGCGCTCGGTGGCGCAGGCGCTGCGTGCCGCGGCGCCGGAAGCGGACGTGCGCGTGGTGGATGCCCCCGAAGGCATCCGCTCGGCGGACCGCGTGGTGCTGCCCGGCCAGGGCGCGATGCCCGACTGCATGTCGGCGCTGGGCGCGTCCGGGCTGCAGGAGGCGGTGGTGCAGGCCGCCGCCAGCAAGCCGATGCTGGGTGTGTGCGTGGGCGAGCAGATGCTGTTCGAGTTCAGCACCGAAAGCCGGGCCGGCGCGGACCGTACGCCGGCGCTGGGCCTGATGCCCGGCCAGGTGGTGCGCTTTGCGCTGGACGGCATGACGCAGCCCGACGGCTCGCGCTACAAGGTGCCGCAGATGGGTTGGAACCGGGTGCGCCAGGCCAGGCCTCACCCGCTGTGGGACGGTATCCCGGACGACAGCTGGTTCTATTTCGTCCACAGTTACTATGTGCAGGCGCAGGACCCGGCCCATGTTGCCGGTGAAACGGAATACGGAGTCGTATTTACCAGCGCGGTAGCGCGCGATAATATTTTCGCGACGCAGTTCCACCCCGAGAAGAGCGCGGCCCTGGGCCTGCAGCTGTACCGGAACTTCGTCCACTGGAAGCCCTGACCCGATTCGTTTTTTTACCGATCATCGACCGCTAACTCGACCCGTCACCCGACCTGTTTCCGATCGACTATCGACCCGACCTGACCGGCAGCGCCGGTCTCGCTCAATCTCTATCACTCAACCACGCTCGTCACGCATATGTTGCTCATTCCGGCCATCGACCTGAAGGACGGTCAGTGTGTACGCCTCAAACAAGGCGACATGGACCAGGCCACCGTCTTTTCCGAAGATCCCGCCGCCATGGCACGCCACTGGGTGGAGCAGGGCGCCCGCCGCCTGCACCTGGTGGACCTGAATGGCGCGTTCGTGGGCAAGCCCCGCAACGAGGAGGCCATCAAGGCCATCATCGCCGAGGTCGGCGACGAGATCCCGGTGCAGCTGGGGGGCGGCATCCGCGACCTGAACACCATCGAACGCTGGCTGGATGACGGGCTGTCGTACGTCATCATCGGCACCGCCGCGGTGAAAAACCCCGGTTTCCTGAAGGATGCCTGCTCGGCCTTCGGCGGCCATATCATCGTCGGCCTGGATGCCAGGGACGGCAAGGTAGCGACCGACGGCTGGAGCAAGCTGACCGGCCACGAGGTGGCGGACCTGGCACGCAAGTATGAAGACTACGGCGTCGAGGCCATCATCTACACCGATATCGGCCGCGACGGCATGCTGCAGGGGATCAATATCGATGCCACCGTCAAGCTGGCGCAATCGATGTCGATCCCGGTGATCGCCAGCGGCGGGCTGTCCAACCTGGCCGACATCGACAATCTCTGCGCGGTCGAGGGCGAAGGTGTCGAAGGCGTCATTTGCGGCCGCGCGATCTACTCCGGGGATCTCAACTTTGCCGCCGCGCAGGCACTGGCGGACAAGCTGCGCGACGGGCAATAAGGCAACGCGCCGCGGGCGCAGCCGCCGCCAGACTGGAGCTGGCGGCGGACAAGGAATCTCATGCTAGCCAAACGTATCATCCCCTGCCTGGACGTGACCAACGGGCGGGTGGTCAAGGGCGTCAACTTTGTCGAGCTGCGCGACGCGGGCGATCCCGTGGAAATCGCGCGCCGCTACGATGAGCAGGGCGCCGATGAAATCACATTCCTGGACATCACCGCGACCAGCGACGGGCGTGACCTGATGCTGCACATCATCGAGGATGTGGCTTCGCAGGTCTTTATTCCGCTGACGGTGGGTGGCGGCGTGCGCACGGTCGAAGACGTGCGGCGCCTGCTCAATGCCGGCGCGGACAAGATCAGCGTCAATTCGTCGGCCATCGCCAATCCGCAGCTGGTGTCGGATGCGACTGCCAAGTACGGCTCGCAATGCATCGTGGTGGCGATCGACGCCACGCGCAGTTCCGCCCCGGGCGAAGCGCCGCGCTGGGAAGTCTTCACCCACGGCGGGCGCAAGGCCACCGGGCTGGATGCGGTCGAATGGGCGCGCGAGATGGCCGCGCGCGGCGCCGGCGAGATCCTGCTGACCAGCATGGACCGCGACGGCACCAAGAGCGGTTTCGACCTGGAACTGACCCGCGCCGTCAGCGACGCGGTGCCGGTGCCGGTAATCGCCTCGGGTGGCGTCGGCGGCCTGCAGGACCTGGCCGATGGCATCACCCGGGGCCGCGCCGACGCGGTGCTGGCCGCCAGCATCTTCCACTACGGGCAACACACCGTGGGCGAAGCCAAGGCATTCATGGCCCGCGAGGGCATTCCCGTGCGGATCTGATCATGGCAAAGAAGTGGCTCAACAAGGTCAAATGGGACGATAACGGCCTGGTGCCGGTGATCGTGCAGGAAGTCGGCTCGAACGACGTGCTGATGTTCGCGTTCATGAACCGCGACGCGCTGCAGCGCACCGTGGAGCTGGGCGAGGCCGTGTTCTGGTCGCGCTCGCGCAAGCGCCTGTGGCACAAGGGCGAAGAGTCCGGCCATGTGCAGAAGGTGCACGAGATCCGCCTGGACTGCGATGAAGACGTGGTGCTGCTCAAGGTGACCCAGATCGACAATATCGCCTGCCATACCGGGCGCCATTCCTGCTTCTTCCAGAAGTTCGAGGGCGATGTGGAAGTCGGCGACTGGCAGACAGTCGAGCCGGTGCTGAAGGACCCTGCCCAGATCTACACCAAGCCATGAGCGACAACCAACTCAGCAGCAATGATGTCCTGGCGCGCCTGGCCGAAGTGCTGGAATCGCGCAAGCCCGCCAACGGCGGCGACCCTGACAAATCCTATGTGGCGCGCCTGTTCAGCAAGGGCGACGACGCCATCCTGAAGAAGATCGGCGAGGAAGCCACCGAGACCGTGATGGCCGCCAAGGACGCGCGCGCCGCCGGGCAGACTGGCGCCGAGGCCGGCAAGGTGGTTTATGAAGTGGCCGACCTGTGGTTCCACAGCATGGTATTGCTGGCCAACTTCGGCCTGACGCCGGCGGATGTGGTCAACGAGCTCGCGCGGCGCGAGGGGCTGTCCGGCCTCGAGGAAAAGGCCCGGCGCAAGGACTAGCTGGCGCAGGCGCCGGCCGGTCTTCCGCCTGCCCGCAAGGCAGGCTTCTAACCAAGGGCAATGATGGCGAACGACTACACCGGGCAGGTCACCACCCCCAGCGGCGAGCAGTTGAGCAGCCTGCGCAAGCTGCTGCACATCCTGTATGCCCTGTATGCGATCTTCTGGCTGACCGGCGGCATCACCGCGCTGATCGCCATCGTGATCGACTACGTCAAGCGCGACGACGCGCGCGGCTCGCTGTATGCCTCGCACTTCGCCTGGCAGATCCGCTCGTTCTGGTGGTCGGTGGTGTGGGGCGTGCTGGGCGGGGTGCTGTTCGCGACAGTCGTGCTGATGCCGCTGGCCTTTGCCGTCTGGGGCGTGCTGTCGCTGTGGATGCTGTATCGTATCGTCAAGGGCTGGCTGTACCTGAATGACAGCAAGCCGATGTACCCGGATCAGCAGTTCTGATCCCGGGCAGGCCGGGCGCGTGAAGCTGACACCGGGTGCCGCGGCCGTCGCAATGAAATCTTCATGAACGCTCAGGATAATTGCATCTTCTGCAAGATCGTGGCCGGCCAGCTACCGTCGCGCAAGGTCTACGAAGACGACGATATGGTGGCCTTCCACGATATCCATCCCAAGGCACCAGTACACTTGCTGGTCGTTCCCAGGTCGCATGTCGACTCGCTGGCCGATTGCGGCGCCGGCGAAGGGGAGCTGCTTGCTAGAATGATGCTGAAGGTGCCTGAACTGGCGCGGGCGGCAGGCTGTGCCAACGGATTCCGGACGGTGATCAACACCGGCCCGGACGGCGGCCAGGAGGTCTACCACCTGCATCTCCATGTGTTGGGCGGGCCGCGCCACGAGTGGAAGGGACCGCTGCCCTGACCGGCAGCTTTTGGCATGGGAGTGTCCGCGGCGGCAACGCCTCGGGCAGAAGCTGCGTCGGCAACCGTCGCCCGGCGCGGCCATAACGGGACGGAACAACGGGTCCGGGCATATCTGATTGCGCCCGCGGCTTCATCAGGAGCAAGAAATGGGTTCGTTTAGCATTTGGCACTGGCTGATCGTGCTGGTGATCGTCATGCTCGTGTTCGGCACCAAGAAACTGCGCAATATCGGCCAGGACCTGGGCGGCGCGGTCAAGGGCTTCAAGGACGGCATGAAGGACGGCGAGGGCAAGGCTGCCGCCGATCCCGCCCAGTCCAAGGAACTGCGCGACTCCACCACCATCGACGTCGAAGCCAAGGAAAAGACCCGCCAGCAGTAATCCGGCGGTGTGCCATCCCTTCTACGCAAACCTCGCTGCCTGCGTGTCGTCCCGCGCCTGCGCTTTTCCGCATGTTGTCCGCATGATGTGTCCGCATGATTGATCTCGGCATTTCCAAGCTGGCGCTGATCGGCGCCGTGGCACTGATCGTGATCGGTCCCGAACGGCTGCCCAAGGTTGCGCGCACTGTGGGCGCGCTGGTCGGCCGGGCGCAGCGCTACATCAACGACGTCAAGGCCGAAGTCAGCCGCGAGGTTGAACTGGAAGAACTGCGCAAGATGCGCACGGAATTCGAGGACGCCGCGCGCGATGTCGAGCGCACCATCCATAAGGAAGTCAACGAGCAGACCCAGGCGCTGAACGAAGCCCTGGGCGGTGCCGAGGGAACCAGCGGCGGCGGTAGCGCCGACGCCGGCGGCGGCTTCGTGCCAAGCTGGGATGCGGCCCACAAGGCGCACAACGGGCGCAAGAGCTGGCGCGTCAAGCAGGGCGCCCGCCCGCTCTGGTTCAAGCGCCAGCACAATGTCCGCGTCTGGGTGCAGTCGGGCGCGGCGCGCGTCAAGCGCCACCGGCCGGTCACCCGGCCATCCCGATCCTTCTTCGAGTGAGCATGCGCCGCGGCATCACCTTGCCGGCCGTCGTTCCGGCCGCTGCCGTCGTGGCTGCAGTCCTGGTTGCATTCGCGCGCCGCCGCGTTGCGGCCCCATCGATCCACCTTGCCAGCCCCCGCGGCTGAGCGGTTCACGCCATGAGCGACACCCGGTCCCCAGATCCCCAAGACCCGCAAGACGAGTCGCAGCAGGAAACCTTTATTTCCCACCTGGTCGAACTGCGCCAACGCCTGGTCAAGGCGGTGGCCGGCATCATCCTGGTCTTCGTCAGCCTGGTCTACTGGGCCCCGGTGATTTTCAATCTGTTTGCCGCGCCGCTGATGGAGTCGCTGCCCAAGGGCGGCAAGATGATCGTGACCGATGTCACCGGCTCGTTCTTCGTGCCGATGAAAGTCACCTTGCTGGTGGCCTTCCTGATCGCGCTGCCGTGGGTGCTGTACCAGGTCTGGCAGTTTGTCGCGCCCGGCCTGTACCAGCATGAGAAACGCCTGATCCTGCCGCTGGTATCGAGCAGCTATTTCCTGTTCCTGTGCGGCGTGGCGTTCGCGTATTTCCTGGTGTTCCCCACGGTGTTCCATTTCATGGCGCACTACAACGCCCCGCTGGGGGCGGAGATGTCGACTGACATCGACAAATACCTCAGCTTTGCCATGACCACTTTCCTGGCCTTCGGCATCACCTTCGAGGTGCCGGTGGTGGTGATCGTGCTGGTGCGCTTTGGCGTGGTGGAGCTGGAAAAGCTCAAGCAGATCCGCCCCTATGTGATCGTGGGGGCCTTCATCATCGCTGCCATCGTGACCCCTCCCGATGTGCTGTCGCAGCTGCTGCTGGCCGTGCCGCTGGTGGCGCTTTATGAACTCGGACTGCTGCTGGCGCGCTTTGTCGGCCGTCCGTCACCTGAAGCGACTGCTTCAGGGGAAACGCAGCCCGACTAATTCGGCTGAGGTAGGTCTTTCGTATCTGCTAATCCCCGTTTTTGCACCAAAACGGGGATTTTCCCTCCCATTCCTGTTGCTCCCCCACAACAAAAACCGCCAGTAAGCATGGTTTACGCCGAAAAAGCCTTCTGACGGCCGGGGGGGCTGGCACATAATACGCAGCAGACGTGAATGTAAATGCGTCGCCCAAGTACTTGGGCAACCAAGATTTCCCAATCAGTTGACAAGGAAAGTGTCGATATGAAGATGAAACTGTTTGCTGCTGCCGTCGCCGCTCTGGCCGCTGGTGGCGCCTATGCCCAATCGAGCGTAACCCTGTACGGCGTGGCTGACGTCGGCCTCGAGTACGTCAACAACGCTAACGCCGCTGGCGACGACCTGTTCCGCATGTCGTCGGGTAACCAGTCCGGTTCGCGCTGGGGCCTGCGTGGCGTGGAAGATCTGGGCGGCGGCCTGAAGGGCGTGTTCGTGCTGGAAAGCGGTTTCGACCTGGACACGGGCAGCAATGCCACGAGCCAAGGTGGTCGTCTGTTCGGCCGTCAAGCCTACGTCGGTCTGCAAAGCCAGTTCGGCTCGCTGCTGCTGGGCCGTCAACAAACGTCGTTCTATGACTTCGGTCTGCAGTTCGACCCGATGGCCATTTCGTCGCGTTACGGCATCCTGTCGCAAGACAGCGCCTTCGCTTCGCGCGCTGACAACACCGTCAAGTACATCGGCAAGTTCGGTGGCCTGACCGCTTCGGCCTTCTACAGCTTCAACAACAACGGCCAGGAAGTCGCCGGCGCATTCCGCCGCGGCCAACAGTACGGCGCGCTGGTGAGCTACGCAGCTGGCCCGTTCGCGGTCGGTGCTGCTTATGACGAAATCCACGGCTCGACCACCGGTACGCCTCCCGTCGATGCAAGCGGCCAGCGTACTCGCCGTGCTACCGTTGGCGCCAACTACGCCTTCGGTCCGGCCAAGGTCTACGCCGGCTATCGCTGGGCCAAGGCCTTCGACGGCGCTGCTCTGACGGGCGGCACGACGGTTGACAATGGTGTCCTGACCACGTCGACGGCTTCGAACCTGTACTGGCTGGGTCTGGGTTACCAACTGACCCCGGCGTTCTCGCTGTCGGGCGCTGCGTACTACCAAGACTTCCGCAAGAGCGAAGCCGATCCGTGGCAGTTCGTGATCACGGCCGACTACGCGCTGTCGAAGCGTACCGACGTGTACACCTCGCTGTCGTACACCCTGAACGACAAGGGCTCGGCCCTGGGCGTGAACGGTTTCAACACCGCCACCACCACCAACGTTCAGGCGAACAAGGATCAGTTCGGTGCTGTGGTTGGTCTGCGCCACAAGTTCTAATCTGACGCGGGTGTAAGCCCGCTTAGGATTGGCTTGAACCAAGAGGCCGGCATCCCAAGGATGCCGGCCTCTTGTCTTTTGTGGCACCAAATGCTGGTACAGGCTGTTGCGCTGTTATCGTGCTGTGCCAGCCATGCCGCGCCTGGATGGCCGGCCAGAGGGCGGGTGGCGTGGGTGCAGCGCGGTGTGCCGGCGTTCTGCTTCGCGGCGATGTGGATCAGGCGCGGCGTTGCTCATGTCGATCGTGACCCGGTATGCACGTCGATCACGCCCCCCGGGCGTGAGTTTGCGCCTGCCAGTGACGGCCCCTGGTTCCACCGCCGCGATCCGGCAGCGCGGCGCGGCATTCCGTGACCGTTGCCTCGATGCCAAGGGCAGCAGCTGCGCCAGGCATAAAAAAACCCCGCCATCCAAGGCGGGGTTCCGTCTTCAGGGCCGTGTCGTCGTGCCCAGCCTCACTCTTCCTCTTCAAACGGCAGCGCGCGGCGCGGCGGCGGAGGCCGTTTGCCGATCGTCACCGTCAGGTCCGTTGCCTTGCCGCGGCGGATCACGGTCATCTTGATGTCCACTCCCGGCTTGAGCTGGGCAATCGCATTGAGCAGCGCGGTCGTGTCCGTGATCGACAAGCCATCCACCTTGGTCAGCACATCGCCGGGCTTCACGCCCGCCTTGTCGGCCGGCCCACCCTGGACCACCGCGGCGATCAGTGCGCCTTCCTTGGCATCGAGGCCGAACGATTCGGCGATCTCGGGCGTCATGTCCTGCGGCTCGACCCCGATCCAGCCGCGCGTCACGCTGCCGGTGGAGATGATCGATTCCATCACCTGCTTGGCCGTTGACACCGGAATCGCAAAGCCGATCCCCAGCGAGCCGCCCGAACGCGAGTAGATCGCCGTATTGATGCCCAGCAGGTTGCCCTGCGCATCCACCAGCGCGCCGCCCGAGTTGCCCGGGTTGATGGCCGCGTCGGTCTGGATGAAGTTCTCGAAGGTGTTGATGCCCAGGTGGCTGCGGCCCAGCGCCGAGACAATGCCCATCGTCACCGTCTGGCCGACGCCGAACGGGTTGCCGATGGCCAGCACCACGTCGCCGACCTTTACGTTCTCGAGCCGGCCCAGCGTGATCGCGGGCAGGTCCTTGAGCGTCACTTTCAGCACGGCCAGGTCGGTTTCCGGGTCGGAGCCCACCACCTTGGCGTTGGCCTTGCGGCCGTCGGTCAGCGCGATCTCGATTTCATCGGCGCCGTCGACCACGTGGTGGTTGGTTAGAATGTAACCCTCGGCGCTGACAATGACGCCGGACCCCAGGCTGGAGACCGGCTCCTGCCGCTCAGGCAGGCGGTCGCCAAAGAAGAAGCGGAACCACGGATCCTCGGCCTGCGGGTTGGGCGAGCGCTTGTTGCCGTTCTTGCTGGTAAAGATATTGACCACGGCCGGCATGGCCATCTGGGCGGCTTCGCTGTAAGACCCTTCGGCGGCAGGACCGGACACGTTGGGCACGACTTCCTTGAGCGCCACGATGGGCGAACCGGACTGGACCGCGACGCGCCCCCTCTGCAGCCAATCAGGCTTGAGCGTTGCCACGACGAACCAGACCGCCAGCACGACGGTGACAGCCTGGGCAAAGAACAGCCAAAAGCGCCGCAACATATTGGAGTTTTGAGCAGAAAATGAAAACAAAAGAGCTTGAATTGTACTTGAATGACCTGTTGGAAGTTTCCCGCTACAAGGACTATTGTCCCAACGGGCTGCAAGTGCAAGGTCGCTCGGAGATCACACACATCGTGACGGGAGTGACTGCAAGCCTGGCATTGGTCGATGCCGCAATCGAAGCGGGGGCCGACGCCATCCTCGTCCATCACGGCTACTTCTGGAAAAACGAAGATGCACGCGTGGTCGGGCAGAAGCACGCGCGTCTGAAGCGCCTGCTTGGCGCGGACGTCAACCTGTTCGCCTTCCACCTGCCCCTGGACAACCACCCGGAGTTCGGCAACAACGCCCAGCTCGGGCTGCAGCTCGGCTTTACCCCGACCGGCCGCTTCAGCGACGACCAGCTCGGCTGGACCGGCACGCTGCCCGCGCCGATGCCGCTCTCCGCGCTGGCCGCGCACGTTGGTGGCGTACTGGGGCGCGAGCCGCTGGCCATCGGTGAGCCGGACCAGATGATCCGCACCGTCGGCTGGTGCACGGGCGGGGCGCAAGGCTATTTCGATGCCGCGGTGGCCGCGGGTGTCGATGCCTACCTGAGCGGCGAAGTCTCGGAGCAGACCACGCACCTGGCGCGCGAAAGCGGCGTGGCTTACCTTGCCGCCGGCCATCACGCCACCGAGCGCTACGGCATCCGCTCGCTGGGCGAGCATGTGGCCGAACGCTTTGGCCTGCTCCATACGTTTATCGATATTCCTAATCCCGTCTGATCTGACGCAAAACAAAACGGCCCCATCGGGGCCGTTTTATCTTCCGGGGTCGGCGCGCATATGGCGCACCAGTCAGCGGGTCTTCAGGCTGTCGCGGATCTCACGCAGCAGCACGACTTCCTCGGGCGGTGCGGCGGGCGCTGCTTCCGGTTCCGCGGCGCGCATCCTGTTAAAGGCACGCACCATCAGGAAGATGATGAAGGCCAGGATCAGGAAGTTGACAACGATGGTCAGGAAATTGCCGTAGGCGAACACGGGCACGCCGGCCTTCTTCAAGGCATCGAGCGTAGTGGGAGTTCCGGGTGGGGGATCCGCCAGCACGATGAACATGCTGGAGAAGTCCAGCTTGCCGATCACGCGGCCTACCAACGGCATGATCAGGTCGTTGACCACTGAATCCACGATCTTGCCGAAAGCCGCGCCGATGATCACGCCGACCGCGAGGTCGATGACGTTGCCGCGTACGGCAAAGGTTCTGAATTCCGAGATCATGCCCATGGGGGGTTCTCCTTCTTGTCGCTAGCGATGAACGGTTTCAAGCTCGAAGCCTGCCGCATCACTCACCGGAAAGCAAGCACCGAAGCCGCTTTCCGGGTTGCACGTCCGATAATCGCGCATGGCCGTGGCATTTTCTGCCTATCTAGTGCGCTGGTGTCTAAGGTACACTTTATGGTTGACGCAAAATCTAAATTGACTTCCCCTGGGGTTTGGAATGAGTGACCAGCAAGACGTGAAGAGCGTGGATAAGGGTCGCCGCAATTGGTTGATCGCGACATCCGTCGCTGGCGGCGTCGGAGGCGTAGCGGTAGCGGTTCCTTTCGTCAGTACTTTTGCACCATCGGAGAAGGCCAAAGCCGCGGGTGCTCCAGTCGAGGCGGATATTGGCGCGCTGAAGCCAGGCGAGATGATGACTGTCGAATGGCGCGGCAAGCCGGTCTGGATCATGCGGCGCACGGACGAACAACTGGCGTCGCTGAAGAAGACGGACGGCGAGGTGGCCGATCCCAATTCCGAGATTGCATTCACCATGCAGACGCCTGAATACTGCAAGAACGAAACCCGTTCGCGCGCAGAACACAAGGACGTCCTGGTCGTGGTGGGTATCTGTTCCCACCTGGGCTGCTCGCCGTCGGGCCCCTTCGCTGCCGGTGCCAATTCCCAGCTCGGCTCCGATCCCGGTTTCCTTTGCCCCTGCCACGGGTCGACCTTTGACCTCGCCGGGCGCGTCTTCAAGAACAAGCCGGCTCCGCAGAATCTCGATGTTCCCCCCTACCAGTTCCTGACCGACAGCAAGATCGTGATCGGCAAGGACGAGAAAGGAGAAGCCTGATCATGGCGGCCGAAAAACAAGTCAAGACGACCGGCCTGCTGGGCTGGATCGACGCCCGCTTCCCCGCAACCCAACTGTGGGAAGACCACCTCTCCAAGTACTACGCGCCGAAGAACTTCAACTTCTGGTACTTCTTCGGTTCGCTGGCGCTGCTGGTGCTGGTGATCCAGATCGTCACCGGCATCTTCCTGGTGATGAACTACAAGCCCGACGCCACGCTGAACGCCGCCGGCATTCCCGTGGCCTTCGCCAGCGTGGAATACATCATGCGCGAAGTCCCCTGGGGCTGGCTGGTGCGCTACATGCACTCGACCGGCGCCTCGGCCTTCTTCGTGGTGGTCTATCTGCATATGTTCCGGGGCCTGCTGTACGGTTCGTACCGCAAGCCGCGCGAGCTGGTCTGGATCTTCGGCTGCCTGATCTTCCTGTGCCTGATGGCGGAAGCCTTCATGGGCTACCTGTTGCCATGGGGCCAGATGTCGTACTGGGGCGCCCAGGTGATCGTGAACCTGTTCTCGGCGATTCCCGTGATCGGCCAGGACCTGTCGCTGTTCATCCGCGGTGACTACGTGGTGAGCGATGCAACGCTGAACCGCTTCTTCTCGTTCCACGTCATCGCCGTGCCGCTGGTGCTGCTGGCGCTGGTCATTGCCCACATCATCGCGCTGCACGAAGTGGGTTCGAACAACCCGGACGGCGTCGAGATCAAGGCCAAGAAGGATGAGAACGGCATCCCGCTGGACGGCATCCCGTTCCACCCGTACTACTCGGTGCACGACACGCTGGGCGTTGCCGGCTTCCTGCTCCTGTTCTCGGCCGTGATCTTCTTCTTCCCGGAAGTGGGCGGCTATTTCCTGGAACACAACAACTTCTTCCCGGCTGACCCGCTGAAAACCCCGCCGCATATTGCGCCGGTGTGGTACTTCACGCCGTTCTACTCGATGCTGCGTGCCACCACGTCGAACTTCCTGCCGATCCTGTGGGTGTTCTTCGCGCTGCTGCTCGGCATGGTGTTCCTGCGCAGCAAGGATGCGCGCGTGAAGATCGGCGCCATCGCCGTCGCGGTGATCCTGGCCGTGGGCTTCTACTTCATCGACGCCAAGTTCTGGGGCGTGCTGGTGATGGGCGGCTCGGTGGTGATCCTGTTCTTCCTGCCGTGGCTGGACCACTCGCCGGTCAAGTCCATCCGCTATCGTCCTGCCTTCCACAAGACCATCCTGACCGTCTTCGTGGTGGTGTTCCTGGTGCTCGGCTATCTTGGCGTGCAACCGCCGTCGCCGGTCGGTGAGAAGGTGTCGCAGCTCGGTACGCTGCTGTACTTCGCCTTCTTCCTGACCATGCCGCTGTGGAGCCGTGTCGGCGAGTTCAAGCCGGTCCCGGAGCGTGTCACGTTCCACCCGCACTGAGCGAAGCGAACCCCGACAAGAGCACAAGGACACAAGATGAAAAAGCTGCTTTCGATCCTCGCGCTGGCCGGCGCCTGCTTTGCCGGCGCGCCTGCCATGGCATCCGAGGGGGGCTTCCCCCTTGAGCCGGCACCGGTGAACACCGCTGACCTGTCGTCGCTGCAGCGCGGCGCCAAGCTGTTCGTCAACTACTGCCTGAACTGCCACGGCGCATCGATGATGCGTTACAACCGGCTCAAGGACATCGGCCTGACCGACGACCAGATCCGCGAGAACCTGCTGTTCAGCGCGGACAAGGTTGGCGAGACCATGACCATCGCCATGCAACCGAAGGAGGCCAAGGCCTTCTTCGGTGCGCAGCCGCCGGACCTGTCGGTGATCGCCCGCGCCCGCGGTGACGACTGGCTCTACACCTACCTGCGCACGTTCTACCGTGACGACAGCCGCGCCACCGGCTGGAACAACCTGGTGTTCCCGAGCGTCGGCATGCCGCACGTGCTGTGGGAACTGCAGGGCCAGCGCGCCGCCAAGTTCACGGAAGTGGAAGAGCACGGCGAGAAGGTGCACAAGTTTGCCGGCTTCGAGCAACTGAGCCCGGGCAAGCTGAGCAAGGTCGAGTACGACCAGGCCGCCGCTGACCTGGTCAGCTTCCTGGACTGGATGGCCGAGCCGGCGCAGAACCACCGCAAGCGCCTGGGCGTCTGGGTGCTGCTGTTCCTGGGCGTGTTCACTGTCTTTGCCTGGCGCCTCAACGCCGCGTACTGGAAGGACGTGAAGTAAAGGCATGCCAGGGCCCGAATCCGGGCCCGGACAAGGCAAAGGCCAGGGGTGGCCGCTGCGAAAGCAGCACCGCCCCTGGCCTTTTCTCTTGGAAAACCTGCCGAAGCGGGCCAATAAAGTGCGTCATTTGCCACTAATTTGCTTTCTGGTGGTCGACTTTGGCAGAATGGCAGACCTTACTGTCCGACCCTGCTTCGGCTAAGCCCAAGGAATCCAACCATGATGGTGTTGTATTCGGGTACGACTTGCCCGTTTTCCCAACGTTGCCGCCTTGTCCTGTTTGAAAAGGGCATGGATTTTGAAATCCGCGACGTCGACCTGTTCAACAAGCCCGAAGATATTTCGGTGATGAACCCGTACGGCCAGGTGCCCATCCTGGTCGAGCGCGACCTCATCCTGTATGAGTCGAACATCATCAACGAATACATCGACGAGCGCTTCCCGCACCCGCAGCTGATGCCGGCCGATCCGGTGCAGCGTGCCCGCGCCCGCCTGTTCCTGTTCAACTTCGAAAAGGAACTGTTCACCCACGTCTACACGCTGGAGAACGAAAAGGGCAAGGCCGCGGAGAAGAACCACGAACGCGCCCGCGCTGCGATCCGCGACCGCCTGACGCAGCTCGCGCCGATCTTCGTCAAAAACAAGTACATGCTGGGCGAAGAGTTCTCGATGCTCGACGTCGCCATCGCGCCGCTGCTGTGGCGCCTGGACCACTACGGCATTGAGCTGTCGAAGAACGCCGCGCCGCTGCTGAAGTATGCTGAACGCATTTTCAGCCGTCCCGCGTACATCGAAGCGCTCACCCCGTCCGAAAAGGTGATGCGCCGCTAACCGGCACCGGCCCGAAGGCATCCGCCCTCGGGCCACTACGGCGCCATTGGAAGCACAATGCCTGAAACCTCCACCAAGCCCTACCTGATCCGCGCCATCTATGAATGGTGCACGGACAACGGCTTCACGCCGTACATCGCCGTCTTCGTCGACGCCAACACCAGCGTGCCGCGCGAGTTCGTCAAGAACAACGAGATCGTGCTCAACGTCAGCTTCGACGCCACCAGCGGCCTGGACATGGGCAACGAGTGGATCACCTTCAGCGCACGCTTTGGCGGCGTCTCGCGCAAGATCGACGTCCCCGTCGAGAACGTGCTGGCCATCTACGCCCGTGAAAACGGGCAGGGCATGGCCTTCCCGGTCGAACGCAGCCTGCCGGAAACCCAGGCCGCCACCGAGCGCGAAAACAACCCGCCGCCCAAGCTGGCCCCGGTGGAAGCCGAGACCTCGGCAACTACCACCGACTCCGGCCCCGGCGACGACGACACGCCACCCCCGGTGCCCCGCATCGGCAGCAAGAAGCCCGCACTGAAAGTGGTGAAGTAAGCCATCCCAAAGCGGACCGCAATGCAGTAGAATCGCGGTCTGCACCAGACATGCCGGCTTAGCTCATCAGGTAGAGCAGTTGATTTGTAATCATCAGGTGGCGGGTTCGAGTCCTGCAGCCGGCACCAGAATTTGAAAACGGGCTACGCAAGATTGCGTAGCCCGTTTTGTTTTTGTGGCAAGGGCGCACAGCCGCTCAATGCCGAGCTGATTTCCAAGACCGAGTTCAAGGCGCGCGCCCTCGAGTATTTCCGCCAGATCGAAGCCTCGGGCGAGCCGGTCATTGTCACGGACCACGGCAAGCCCACACTTGAAGTGCGTCCCTATCGCGGGCTGGAGCGCGACCCCCTTCAGGTATTACGCGGCACCGTGGTGCGCTACGACGCGCCGACGGAGCCAGTGGACGTTGAGTGGGAGGCCGAGCGGTGATCGTGCTGGATAAGCGTGCCTTATTCCCTTACTGCACCCAGCGCAGCACTCAGCTTTCCAGCAAACCGCGACCCATCCCCAAACGTCATCACCAACTGCCGCGTAGCCCGCGTCATCGCCACATACATCAGCCGCGCTTCGTCTTCATCCGCCTCATCGTGCTTATGCGGCATCCCCGTGGCCGGAATGCACACCAGCGGAAACTCAAGCCCCTTGCTGCTATGCATCGTGATTACCTTGACGCTGTCCGCGCCGGGCGTAAATCGCTTGGTGATTTGGGGACATTCGAACGGAATGCCCTTGCGCGTCAGCGCGCTGGTGACGTGTCCGACCGTGTCCCAATGGCGATAGAGCACCGCCATTTCTGACCAGGGCGTACCAGCCCGGTTCTCGTCAGTCAGGATCTGCGCAATGCGCTCAGCTTCCGCCTCTACGTTTGGCAATTCGATCAGCAGCGGTTTGTTGCCGCGGCGCCCGGCACCGACAGGTTGCACGGTAGGCGCTTCGTCTTCGGTTGCCTCGGTCGGCCGCAGCAACTCATCCGCAAAGCTGCGCGCGACAGCCAGTATCTCCTGCGTATTGCGGTAGTTCAGCTTGAGGATGGTCGTACGGCCTCGGGCCTGGATGCCCACGCTGGCAAAGGTCATCCCGCGTTTCCTGGCGCCGCCATAAATGGACTGCGCATCGTCGTAGAGCACCAACAGGGAATTGCTCTCCGGATTCACCATCTGCACGACCAGCTTGAACCACTCCGGCCGGAAGTCATGCCCCTCATCGATCAGCACGGCGTCGTACTGGCCGGCCGGGATCGCTTTCCGGTCCACGCCCTGGATGACCCGATTCACCATTTCCTCAAACAGCGCATCACTGGGGCGGCCCTTGGGGCGGTCAATGTTGTAAGTCTCCAACTGCCGCGAGCACCACGCGTGGAAGTTATAGACGTGGACCTTTTCTTCGATGCCTTTCTCGATCATCGTCGCCGCCAGCTTGGCGGCGAGGGTCTTGTTGTAGCAAAGCACGAGCACTGGCCGTGTGACGATCTTTGCCAGATGCTCAGCCCGGTAGCCGAGGATCATCGTCTTGCCAGAGCCGGCGACGCCATGAATGACCCGGTGACCTTCGCCAAGGCTGCGTGCCAGCTGCTCCTGCTGGAGATCCATGACGCGAAGGATGTCAGGCATATCCAGCGGCTCCGCGGCTTCCTCCGGGAAGAGCGCGCGTTGCTCCGGCATGCGGATCTGCGGGAACAGGTGCCAGCGAATCCGCTCGATCTGCGGCAAGGAAAGCTTGAAGGTGAACTTGACCGGGAACATCTCCCACAGGCGCTGCTGGAAGTGTTCCGCGTCGACCGACTCGTACATCTCGTCCTGGCAGATCACCAGGTGCGGCAGCAGGACGTCGCCGAGGTTGGTCTTGTCGAACTGGGCACGCGTGATGTTGGACAGGACGACGCCGCAGCCGTAGGGAAAGAAGGGTTTGCCTTTCAGCGAGCCGCCAGGCCAGACCAACTGCGGATCGCGCTGCAGCAGGTTGGTGACATAGAACATGTACTGGCGGGCTTGCTCGAGGGGATTCATCTCCCGCACCAGCCCGCGATCCGTCAGCAGCGTGACATCGCGCTGGTCGATTTCCCGGATGGTATCCAGCCTCCAGTCTTTCACCTCCAACACCAGCAGACCCCGGCTGGGATGGAAGACGATGAAATCCGGATGCCTGGTTTTCTCTCCGATGGCAACGTCATACCAGCACAGGTAGTCGTCCTCCAGCTTTGTCTCCAGACGCTCGGCGAAGCGTCTCTCTCCACTGGTCATGCGCGAAGTGACCGAACCCAGCGCGGGAATCAGCGTGGCCATGCGTTGTTGCTCTTCTTATTGCCCGTTCAGGAGCTGCGCTGACCACGGTAGGTGTCGCGGACCCGGTGCGACGGCGGTCAGGCAGGTTTGTTATGCGGCAATTGTAGGCACAAAACGGTAACGGTGGTTATTTCGGTAGTTTTGGTGATTTGCCGGTTGGCGACACTGGCGAGCCGGCGGCTCCGGGGGACTGCCAAGCGGTCTGCGCCTGCCTTCCGGCGATCCGCGCCGCCGATCCGTCGATTCCCGCCACCCCCATATCAGAGCCCGGATCGCAGTGGTAACCTCCCGCTATCTCCGCCCCCAGCCACCCGCACGTGCACCCCCCAGACTCCCGCATCTGGCGATCCGCCCCCGAGCAGCGCGCCTTTGAAGACGCCCGCCGCCGCGTGCGCGCGCTGCGTTTCTTCTATATGCACGCCATGGTCTACGTGGCGGTCAACGCATTGCTGATCGGCTTCCATCTGGTGGGATCGCCGCATCGCCCATGGTCCGGTGGGCCGCTCATGGGCTGGGGTATCGGGCTGGCGATACACGGCGTGATGACGTGGAGTCGCGTCGGCCTGCTCGGGCGGCAGTGGGAAGAGCGCAAGATCGCGCAATACATGGCGCAGGAACAGGTGCGCACGCTGTCGACGGAGAAGCAGCTGGTCGAAGCCCGCATGCGCCTGCTGCAGGCCCAGATCGAACCGCACTTCCTGTTCAACACCCTGGCCAACGTGGTCAGCCTGATCGAGCCCGCGCCGCAGAAGGCCACGCTGATGCTGGAGCATTTCATCGCGTACCTGCGCGCATCGCTTGCAGCCAGCCGCGCCACGCAAGGCACGGTAGCGCAGGAGGCGAAGCTGCTGCGTGACTATCTGGCGCTGATCCGGATCCGCATGGGGGACCGGCTGCATTACTCGGTCGATGTCGACCCCGAACTCGAATCGATGCCGCTGGCGCCGATGCTGCTGCAGCCAGTGGTTGAGAATGCGATCAAGCATGGGCTGGAGCCCAAGATCGAAGGCGGGCGGCTGCTGGTCCGGCTGGAGCGGCGCGGCCCGCGCATGCTGGCGACCATCGAGGACGATGGCATGGGCTTTCGTCCCTCGGCCGGCGCCGGCGTCGGGCTTTCTAACCTGCGTGAACGGCTGGCCGTGCTGTATGACGGTGACGCCCACGTTCGGATTGAAGAACGCTCGCCCGGCACTGCCGTGCTGATCGAAATCCCGCTGCCGCGTGCATTCTGAAACGGAGACGCCCATGACGCCCACCGCCCTGATTGCCGACGACGAAGAGCACCTGCGCGCATATCTGCGCAGCAAGCTGCAACGCCATTGGCCAGAACTGCAGATCGTTGCCGAGGCGACCAACGGCATCGAAGCCGCCGACGCCATCGCACGGTTGTCGCCGAGCGTAGCCTTCCTCGACATCAAGATGCCCGGCCTGTCCGGCCTGGAGGTGGCGCAAGGGATTGAAACCGATACGCGGCTGGTGTTCGTTACGGCCTATGATGAATTCGCGCTCGATGCGTTCGAGCGCGCGGCCGTCGATTACCTGGTCAAGCCGGTCAGCGAGGAACGGCTCGGCCGCACCATCCAGCGGCTGCGCAAGGCGTTGCAGGAAGCGGCGCCTTTGCCGGAACTGGCACAGCTACTCAGCCAGCTCACACGCGCCCAGCCGCGCGCGGAAAGCGGCGGCCAGTTGCGCTGGGTACGCGCCAGCCGTGGCAATACCACCAGCCACGTGCCGATCCAGGAAGTGATGTACTTCCAGAGCGACGACAAGTACGTGGTCGTGCATACCCGCGATGGCGAGCACCTGATCCGCACGCCGCTGGCGGAGTTGATCGCCGGCCTCGATCCCGAGGTGTTCTGGCAGATCCACCGCTCGTCCATCGTCAACATGGAATACGTGGCCGGAACGCGCCGCGATGAGGCAGGGCGGCTCTTTGTCCGGATGCGTGACAGCGAAGCCGAACTGCCGGTATCGCGCGCCTACATGCACCGCTTCCGGCAGATGTAAGGCGGTCGGGGGCGCCACTGCGCCGCCGGCTGAGGGATTCACTTGCGATCCATGAATTCCTGGATCTTGCGCTGTTCCCAGTCACGCCCGCGGCGCGACAGCCGCATCCATACCAGCAACCCATGCACGGTCAGCGCCAGGCCCCAGGCCAGGGTGGTGGTCAGCGGCCATGGCCAGCCGGTGGCGGCGTAATGCGACCACCGCGGCGACGGAAAGTAGAAGAAGCGGAACCACAGCCAGCCGTTGACGACAGCGTAGACCAGCAGGTGGATGTACCAGCCGCGCAGGGCGTGCACCATGCGGCGCGCGCGCCAGTAGGCCATGGCGTTGGGGTCGTCGTTGGGCGGGAAGGCGTGGTGCATGGGATACCTCGTGATCAAGATGGTTGGCTTGCGTCAGGTATAGGCCATCGCAAAGCGCCGCTCCAGGCCCAAGGGCCGAATCGACGGATTTCGTTCGCCGGTGGGCGCGCGGATCGCGCGAATGTCGGCGGGTCCGACCCTCCATGACCCCCGACTTGTTGCAGCTCTTGACCCGTCTCGCCGGGAATACCCGCATAGGAAAAGCCCAGTCCTTCACCATAATCATAGTAATTATGATCATAAATACGAGGCGATGGATTCCAAGCCGACCCCGCAGATAGAGGGCAGCAAACGCGTGAAGCGCTCGGACCAGGTGGTCAACGATATCAAGCGCTGGATCGTGCAGACGCACCAGAAGGTCGGAGACAAGCTGCCGCAGGAAGCAGCGTTGATCGAACAGATGGGCGTCGCACGCGGGACGGTGCGTGAGGCGCTTGCCTCGCTGCAGGCGCAGGGGCTGGTCAAGGTCAGCACGGGGCCAAACGGCGGTGCCACGCTGACGCAGCCGCCTTATGAGCGATGCCTGGAGGCAGTGTCCAACTTCCTGTACTTCCAGTCGGTCGACATCGTCACGCTGTACGCCCTGCGCCGCGCGGTTGAGCCGGAGCTGGCCGCCAACGCCGCCTTGCGCCTGACCGATGCCGACATCGCCGATCTCGAAGCGCTGATCGGGCTGAGCCACCCGGAACATGGCGGCAGCACGGACTGGAACGAGCGGCGCGAGGCCGACCTGCTGTTCCACGACCGCCTGGCCGATGCCTGCAGCAGCCCGATGCTGGCGTTGTTCTGCCGCCTGCTCAACGACATCATCCGCCGCGTCATCGTGGTCCGGAATGCTCAGGATGATTTCGACGACTTTGATGAAGAGATCTTCCACAGCCACAACGCGCTGATTGAAGCCTTCCGGTCGCGTGACCCGGAGCGTGCGCGTGCCCTGATGCAGGAGCACATGGAGCATGCCGAATCCCTGGCCCTGGAAGCCGAATCCCGCGTGGACCGCGGGAGCTTGCTGATGAGCCCGGTCGACTGATCCCCTGACGCGCTAGCGTCCCCCTTTTTTCTGCACACCCAACCGCCATCGTCGCATCCGACACGGCGGGTGGGATTCCTATTGCCTGAATCCTGGGAGCCTTGACGTGAAACCTGCTGAATTGCTTTGGCGCTGGAGCGCTGTCGATATTGCCGATGCCGTGCGGCGGCGCGAGATTTCCTGCCGCGAGGTCACGGCCAGCGTGCTGGCCCGCATCGATGCCCTTAACCCTCGCCTGAATGCGTTGCCGGAGGTGCTGGCAGAAGAGGCGCTGGCCAGCGCGGATGCCGCGGACCGCCAGGTCGCTGAGGGCGCAGAGCTGGGGCCGCTCCATGGCGTGCCGGTCACGATCAAGATCAATGTCGACCAGGCCGGCCATGCCACCACCAACGGCGTGATCCCGCTGAAGCACAACATTGCGCGTGAGGATGCCCCCGTGGTTGCGAACCTGCGTAGTGCCGGGGCCATCATCGTCGGGCGCAGCAATACGGCTACCTATTCCTCGCGCTGGTTTACCGACAACGGCCTGCACGGGCGCACGCTGAACCCGTGGGATGCGGATATCACCCCCGGCGGCTCCAGCGGCGGTGCCGCGTCCGCGGTCGCTTCCGGCATGGGGGCGCTGGCGCATGGCAATGACATCGGCGGCTCCATTCGCTATCCGGCCTATGCCTGCGGTGTCGTCGGCTTGCGGCCGACGACCGGGCGGGTGCCCGCGTACAACCCGTCGGCCACTGCCGAGCGCAGCATCACGCCACAACTCATGTCCGTGCAGGGGCCGCTTGCGCGCAGCATTGCCGACCTGCGGCTCGGCTACCACGCCATGGCCCGCTATGACGGGCGCGACCCGGCATGGGTGCCGGTGCCGCTGGAACTGCCGCTGCCGCCGGGACCGATACGCGTGGCGCTGTTCCGGCGGTGTCCGGGCGTTCCCGTCGATCCCGCGGTCAGCGCGGCGCTGGACAGTGCCGGGCAATGGCTGCAGCAAGCGGGCTACGCCGTCGAAGAAGCCAGGCTGCCTGACTTCATGGAAGCGGCAGCGCTGTGGCGCACGCTGACGGTCGACGACAGCCGCCGCAACATCATCGCAGGCGTTGACCAGCATGGCGACGAGGCCATGCGGCAAAGCCAGCGCAACATGCTGGACGGGATGCAGGAGACCGACCGCGATGGCTTTCTCGATGCCCTGGCGCGACGCCAGGCGATCGCACGCAACTGGTCGCTGTTCATGCAAACGTATCCGCTGGTGCTGATGCCGGTGTCGTGGCAGCGCCCGAGCGTGCAAGACGCGGATACCCGCACGCCCGAAGAGAACCGGGCCTTGCTGGACGCACAGAGCCCCATGCTGGCAACGGCGATGCTCGGCATGCCGGGGCTGTCCGTGCCGACTGGCATGGCCGGCGGCGTGCCGGTCGGCGTGCAGCTGATGGCATGGCGCTTCCGGGAAGACCTGTTGCTGCGCGCCGGCCAGGCGATTGAGGACGCGGCGCGTTTTACCCCTTACACCGACGTGCAAACCGGCATCTAGACCCAGGAGCTTCCCATGAATAAACGCAAACCTGCTTACGCCCCACGGCTGTCGCGCCGCGCCATGCTGGCCGGCACCGCCGCCGCTCTGTGTACCGGTGGCCTGCTCTCCAGGGCCGCATGGGGGCAGTCCGTATCGCGCATCATCGTGCCGTTTCCACCGGGAGGGCCGGCCGACTACATGGGCCGCCTGCTGTCCGAGAAGCTGAAAGATGCCATGGGCCGTACCGTCATCGTCGACAACCGCCCCGGTGCCGGGACGCGCGTGGCGGCCGAAGTGCTGAAGAACGCCCCGGCCGACGGCACCACCGTGCTGCTGGCACCTGTCGATCCGATGTTCATCGGGCCGCTGATCTACAGCAATATGCGCTTCAACCCCGCCACCGACTTCACGGCGATCACCGATGTGACGGGCGTCCAGTTCGGCATTGCAGTCAGCGCCAGCTCACCCATCAAGACACTGGCCGACTTCGTCAAGGCCGCCAGGGCCAAGCCGGCTGACTATTCGATCGGCATCAGCACGGTTGGCTCGCTGCTGCATTTCCTTGCCGTGGAGTTCGTCAGCCAGTCGCGCACCGGCAGTACGCTGGTGCCGTATCGCGGTGGCGCGGCGATGGTGACGGAAATAATGGGTAACCAGGTCGCGGCGGGCATGGACGCCATCACGACCTTCACCGAGCTGCATCGCGGCGGCAAGCTTCGCGTGCTGGCCGTGGCAGGGGAAAAGCGCGCCGATGCCTTGCCGGATGTGCCTACGTTTGCGGAGTCTGGTTTCCCCAACCTGGTGACCTCGTCGCGCTACCTGCTTTATGTCCGCGCCAACACGCCGGCCGACGTGACCGCGCAGTGGTATCAAGCCGTGCGCAAGGTGCTGGCCATGCCGGACGTGCGCGAGAAGCTGGCGCGCGCCGGGTATGACATCCTGCCGGGCGGCACTTCTGATGAGGTTGCCAGGTATGCAAGCGCGCTTTCGGCACGGTGGACGCCGGTGATCAAGGCGTCGGGTTTCAAGGGGGATTGAGAGGAATTTCGTAGCCGCACCCCAAACTCGGCTGGAGACGATTTCCATTTGTGTCAGCTTGCTGGAGAATTCCCGCGGCACCCTCCTCCTGTAGGGTGCCGCTTTGTATTAAGCATGTCTGTCCCAGTGTCGTAATTGGCCTCAGAAGACAACCTGGGCGGCGCCAAGGGAAAGTGCCAATGGCGCCGCATCGTGCCGACTGGCGCAATTGCTGTGGCTCGCAGCCGCTCAGGCTGCGAGCCATACACCCGAGCGTATCCAGCCATGACCTCCTTCTCTTTCCGCGCCCGCCGCCTGTGGCTCGCCACAGGCTTTGGCCTGGCACTCTCCGCCTGTGCCCCGATGATCGCGACCACCCCGGCAACGGTGGAGCTCATGCAGCCAGCCGCCACGGCCAAGCGCGTCCAGCTTCTGGCGCCGGCGCAGGTCAAGCTCGACACCGGCTATTCCCGAGACCTCGCTGCCAGGTCGACCTGGTCGCAGGTCGGGCGCCTCCCGCAAGGCGATGTCTACCGCCCCATCGGCACCATTCTCACAATCGAGGGCCGCCACGTTCATGAGGCCTACCTGGTCGTCCGCAACAAGACGCTGGTGGGCTTCTATCTGCCTGGGGAGCAGAACTACTCCCCGCTAACGACAGCAGTACCTTTGAACTTGGGAGAATCGGAATGAAACGGGTTGCGCGCATGCTGATCGCCGGACTGGCGGTGTCATCGCTGCTGGCGGGATGCGCTTCGGGCGTGAAGCACGCCGAGATGGCGGCATCGATGCCCACGCTGAAGCCGGGCGAGGGTCGGATTTATTTCCTGCGTTCGGCGTCGATGTTCGGGGCGGCCATCCAGCCGGATATCCGCCTGAATAGCCAGGTCGTTGGCGAATCCAAGCCCGGCGGTTTCTTCTTCGTGGACCGCACGGCTGGCAAGTATGTCGCGGCGGCCTCGACCGAAACCGAGAAGACGCTCAGCTTCGTGCTGGATGCCGGCGAGACCAAGTACGTGCGCAGCTCGCCGTCGCTGGGGCTGATGGTGGGCCGCGTGGTGCTGGAGCTGGAAACGCCGGAGAAGGCGAAGGAAGAACTGGCTTCGCTGAGCTACACGGGGGACCAGGTGAAGACTGCGGCGAAGTAAGTGGATTGACTCAGCCGCGTTGCAGGCTGAGTCGCGTTGACGACGCCGATGCGTCAATTGACGCATCGGAATTCCGCATGGCTTGCGGCTCAGCGCGGGCCTATCAACGTAGGCGGGGCACCTCCTCGTGATGTTGGCAAAGCAGGGTTGCGCCACCCTTTTCATTGTAGTAACGTAACTACATTGAAGTTGCTAGGAGGGTCATCATGACGATCACAACCCTATCGAGCCGAGAACTCAATCAGGACGTGACAAAAGCCAAGAAGGCGACGAAGGACGGTCCGGTCTTCATCACGGACCGCGGCAAACCGGCGCATGTGCTGTTGAGCTTCGAGGAATATCAGAGGCTCACCCAGCAGCGTCGCAATATTGCAGATGCACTCGCGATGCCCGGCATTGAGGACATCGAGTTCAATCCGCCACGTGCCAACATCAAATTCCGGCCCGCTGATCTCACATGATGTTCGTGCTCGATACCAATGTCGTTTCCGAACTGCGCAAGGTCCGAGCCGGTAAGGCTGATGCAAACGTTGCAGCGTGGTCTGCCAGCGTTGATGCAGCTTGGCTCTTTGTGTCGGCGGTCACCATCATGGAACTGGAAACCGGTGTCTTGCAAATCGAGCGGCGGGATGCCCGCCAAGGTGCGCTGCTGCGGGCGTGGCTGGACCACCATGTATTGCCCGAATTCGCAGGCCGCGTTTTGCCCATTGATACCGCCGTGGCCCTGCGTTGCGCTCGGCTGCACGTACCAGACCGGCAATCGGAGCGGGATGCGTTGATTGCCGCAACAGCAATCGTGCATGGAATGACCGTCGTTACACAAAATGTCGCCGACTTCATGGCAACTGGCGTGAGCGTCCTGAACCCTTGGGACGCCTGATCGTGAGCCGCCGTCTTTTCCCAAGGAGCTTCCCGACGTCACAGTCATCAAGCCGGGAAGCCATCCCCGTTAAGACGCAGGCAGCTCATCCGCCAACACACTCTCCAGCTGCGCCTTCACCAGCCCCAACAAGCAAAATGCACTAAAGCAGCCCTCGAATTGCACACTCTGCTGTTCCAGCAGGGTAAGCACACCATCCATACCAGCCGAGACTGACTGAAGGCTGTACCGCGCCGTGGATAGATCGATTTCCGACTAGGACCTCCTATCGTTGAGTGAAGGTCCGCCGCACGACGTTAGGGAAGGGCGGCGGGCCTGACGACGAGGGTGGAAACCGGTGCCACAGCCATTGCCGGTCAGCCTTGCGGCTGCCTCATCCGGCCCGCCATAGATGGCTTGCCCGTATAGGCAAGAACGGTCGTCAGGGACGACCGTCCGGCTGCTGACATTCGGGTTTCCACACCCGGTCACCGTTGTGTGCGATGACCGTGTCAGTCTCACGCGTCAGAGCCAACAACTCGATAAGACACTTCGCATTCCTACACGGACGCCGCATCCTGCCCGAGCCACGCCCGCCAGCAAATAGCCAAACGCCTAAACCACTCGCCTCAATCCACCAGCGTCGCCAATGCCTCCCGCGCCTCCCGGCGCAGCTTCTCCAGATCCAGCCCCACGATCGCGCCATCACGCACCACGTGCCGCCCGCGCACCAGCACATCCCGCACCGGCGTAGGCTCGCCAGCCGCCACAGGCGCAGTGCCGATGTCATGGAAGCCATGGAACCGCAGCCCGCTGACGTCATAGATCGCCAGGTCGGCAGACTGCCCTGGCGCGAGCGTGCCGATACCCGGCAGCCCCAGCACCTGCGCACCGCCTGCGGTACCCCAGTGGATGACTTCCTCCACGCGGGTTTGCGCGGCCCCGCCCAGCGCCCGGTGCACCAGCCACGCGAAATTGGCCTCATGCACCATGCTGCCCGATTCATTGGACGCCACTCCATCCACGCCCAGTGAAATCGGCACGCCCGCATCGGCCATCGCGCGCACTGGCGCAATGCCGCTGCCGAGCCGCGCATTGCTGACGGGGCAGTGCGCCATGCCGGTGTTGGTTACGGCGAGCATTCGGATCTCTTCGGGATTCACGGTGACCAGGTGCGCGAACCAGACGTCCGGCCCCAGCCAGTCGTGGTCGGCCACGAACTGCACCGGCGTGCACTGGTACTTCTCGCGGCAGAACTTCACGTAGTTGTCGGTCTCCGACAGGTGCGAATGCAGCCGCAGGTCCATGCCGCGCCCGAAGGCGGCCAGCTCGCGCAGCAGTGCGGGGGGCAGCGAAAAGGTTGGCGTCGTTGGTGCGACCACTACGCGGCGCAGGCCATCGGCCGAAGCGTCGTGATAGCGCGCCTTCAGTCGCTCGATATCGGCCAGCATCTCGTCCAGCGTCTCGGGCACCAGCGCGGTGGCGCGCATACCCGGATGATCGGAGGCTGACTGGATGGCGCCGCCGCGGCACAGCACCAGGCGCATGCCAAGCTCTTCCGCTACCTCGAACAGCACGTCCCCGGTCTCCGCCCCATGGCCGTGGTGATACAGGTAGTGGTGATCGGCGCAGGTGGTGGTGCCGGACAGCAGCAGTTCGGCCATGCCCAGTCGCACGGCGGTACGAAAGATCTCCGGCGTGAAGCGCGCCAGGCGCGGGTAGGCGACGGAGGCCAGCCATTGCTCCAGCCCCACGTTCATGCCGCTGGGCACGGCCTTGAGCAGGTTCTGGAACAGGTGGTGGTGGGTGTTGACCCAGCCCGGGTAGACCACGCAACCGGTGGCGTCCAGCACAGCCTCGTCGTCGTGGCGCGGCAGGACTGCACCGATCTCGGCGATGCGGCCGTCGCGGATGCGGATGTCGGCGGCGCCCGCTCGCGCGGCATTGCCGGTGCGGCCGGTCATCACGGCGGCGGCGTTGCGGATCAGAAGGCCGCCGGCGGGCGCGGCGCTGGTGGCGTTGGTGTTCTGCACCATGTTTCAGACCCCTTGGACGTTGTCGGCACTGGCGGGCAGCTCGTCGGCTTCACGGGCGGGCACGCCGTTGAGAATCAGGTTGAGCAGCACAGAGACCACGCAGGCGATGATCACGCTGCTGTGGACAAAGGGCTGCAGGAAGCCGGGCAGCTTCTCCAGCATGCCGGGCAGCATCACGGGCATCATCGCGCAGCCGAGCGTGATGGAGACGATGGAGAGGTTGTTGGGATTGCGGTCGTATTCGACCTCTCCCAGCGTCTTGATGCCGGCGGCCACGACTACGCCGAACATGACCATGGTTGCACCGCCCAGCGCCGCGGCCGGGATCGAGGCAAACAGGGCGCCGATCTTGGGCACCAGCGCCACGGCGCACAGCATCGCGCCGCAGGTGGCTACTACCCAGCGGCTGCGCACCCCGGTGACGATGACCAGGCCCACGTTCTCCATGAAGGCGATATACGGGAACGCCGCGAACATGCCGCCGATGGCGCTGGCCAGGCCGTTGGCACGCAGGCCGCGGGTGGCATCGCGCTCGGTCAGGGGGCGCTTGACGATATCGCCGACGGCGATGAACAGGCCCATCGATTCCACCATCTGCACCACCATCACGATCACCATGGTGGTGATGGCGCCCACGTTGAAGGTGGGCATGCCGAAGGCAAACGGCGTCACCATGGTGAACCACGGTGCGCGCGCGACTTCGTCGAAGCTGCCCATGCCCAGCATCCACGCCACCGCGCCGCCGACCAGCAGGCCGATCACGACGGACAGGTTGCGGATCAGCTCGCCGCCGTGCCGGTTGATGAACAGGATCAGCGCCACCACGCCGAAGGCAACGATGAAAAAAATGGGGGCGCCGAAATCCGACGCCCCCCTTCCGCCTCCAAACCAGTGAAACGAAACCGGGAACAGCGACAGGCCCACCGCGGTGATGGTGCAACCGCTAACCACCGGCGGGAAGAAGCGCTTGAGCTTGCCGATGATGGGCGCAAGGAACATCGCGATTACGCCCGCGGCGATGATGGCGCCGCAGACGCCGTTGAAGCCCAGCGACGGATCGGTGCCGATGGCGATGACGGGGCCCACTGAACTGAATGCAACGCCCTGCATCAGCGGCAGGCGCACGCCGAACTTCCAGAAGCCGACGGTCTGCAGCAGGGTGGCGATGCCGGAGGTGAACAGCGCGGTGCTGATCAGCATGGTGGTCTGCGCCGGCGTCATCTTGAGCGCGCCGGCCACGATCATCGGCACGGCGATGGCACCGAGATAACTGACCAGCATGTGCTGGAAGCCGAGCGTCGCCATGGCGCGTGCCGGCAGGACCTGGTCGACGGGGTGAACCGCTGCTTGCATGATGTTGTCTCCTGCCGCGTGCTGGGGGAAAGTGCGCCATGCCGGCGGCGGCTGGCCCGGTCTGTTGGTTGCCGGGCTCGGTCCGTCACGGTGCCATGCGCGGCGCATGGCCGACGCATGCCTTGCACAGTAGTGATGCACGGCATGCCGTCATAGCGCTATTGCGAAGGCCCTGGCACCGGGCCGCAATCGCGCTTGCAAAATGCGCGCCCGGGGCATCAGGGGTTTCCCTTGGGTTGCGTGAGGGCGGGGGTGGTCATAGGATGGATGCGCTTCTTCATTGCTATCCGAATGCGCTGGAAGCGAAGACGTATTCCCGGCGCTTTCCACCATTTTCCCAACGCCATGTCACCCACCGCAGGATGGTCTGCTGCTGCCTCCCGCTCGCCAGTCAGCCGCGGCGGTGACCTCGACCGCATCCAGTCTCTGTCTGGCCGCGTGTTCGGTCCCACGCGGCTGCGCGCGACGGAGGCCGATGCGGCGCTCGATGCCCGTATCGACACCAGCACCATCGGCCGGCTGACGCTGGTCACCATTGCCTACAACCAGGCAGTGCAGATCGAGCCGCAGCCGAACAAGGATGAGTTCGTGATCCAGACCGTGCTGGCGGGTACGTGCCGCGTGGAGACCCCGCGCGGTGCGATGCTGATGCCGCCGGGTGCGACCTTTGTGTTCTCGCCCACCGTGCCGGCCACGTTGTCGCTGGACCCTGGCTGCGAGCGCTTCAGCGTGGTGATCCGCCGGCAGCTGATCGACGAGGCGTTCCGCCAGCAGTTCAGCTTCGAGCCGCCGGTGCCGATTGAATTCGACATGCAGCCGGTGGCGGACGATGGCCGCGCCGCGCGCTGGCAGGCGCTGGTGAGCTACCTGCGCGCGGAAACGCGGGTGCGGCGCGAAGGCAGCGGCGTGCCGGCGGTGGACGGCAGCATCGAGCGCATCGTGCTGTCGACACTGCTGCTCGACCGCTTTGCCGCGGACGGCAATATGCTGCCGCGCCGGTTCGAGGCGGTGCTGCCTGACTATGTGCGCAATGCCATCGCCTACCTGCGCGCCAATCTTGAACAGCCGCTGACGCTGGAGCAGATCGCCGCACATTGCGGCGTATCGGCGCGCACCTTGCAACTGGGTTTTCGCAAGAGCAAGAACACCACGCCGATGGAGTACCTGCGTCTGCTGCGCCTGCATGGCGCACGCGCCGATCTGCAACGGGCGCGGCAACAGAAGGGGATGGTCAGCGCGATTGCGCTGCGGCACGGCTTTACGCACCTGAGCCTGTTCTCGCGCGAGTACCGGCGCGAGTTTGGCGAGCTGCCGTCGCAGACCTTGCGGGCGGCAGCGCAGCAGGGGGGCTGACGGCGAGCCGGCCCCCCTGTTGCTCAGGACCTTCAGCACTCAGATCGTGCCCGCCGCCACCAGTGCCTCGATCTCTGCCTCGTTCATGCCGAGCGACTTCAGGACAGAAGCAGAGTGCTCGCCGACTGCCGGAACATTCCCCATGGAAGCCGGTACGCCCGACAGCGTAGCCGGCGGCAGAAGTGCCTGGATGGCGCCACCCGGCGTCTGGACTTCCCGCCAGCGATTGCGTGCGGCAAATTGCGCGTGCTGCCAAACATCATGCATGTCGTTCAGGGGCGAGTTGGCAATGCCCCCGCGATCGAGACGTTTGACCAGCTGTTCCCCGGTCATGGAGCGGAGATGACTGGCGATCTCCTGGTCCAGCGCCGCGCGATTGGCGACGCGTTGGAGATTGGAGTTAAAGCGGTCATCTGCCGCCAGGGCCGGGTCCTCCAGCACCTCGGAGCAGAACCGCTGCCATTCCCGTTCGTTCTGCAGCCCGAAGATGACGCTGGCCCCATCGCCGGTCTGGTACTGGCCATAGGGGGCGATACCCGGATGCGCAACGCCGTTGCGTGCCGGCGGCGTGCCGCCATAGTGAGCAAAGTTCAGGGGATATGACATCCATTCGCTCAACGCCTCGAGCATGGTGACTTCAACCCGGAGGCCGGCGCCAGTCCGTGCGCGTTGCAGCAAGGCGGACAGGATGCCGGTATAGGCGTACATGCCAGCGGCAATGTCCGCGATGGAAATGCCGGTGCGCGACGGCGCAGCTTCCGTACCGCTTACCGAGATCAGGCCCGCAGCGGCCTGGATCAACAGGTCATAGGCCTTCTTGTCGCGGTATGGCCCGCTGTCACCATACCCTGAGATATCGCAGACGATCAGCTCAGGATAGTCAGCATGCAATGACTCGAAGTCCAGTCCCATGCGTTGGGCGGCTCCCGGCGCCAGGTTCTGGATGAACACGTCCGCTTCGGCGAGCAGCTTGTGCACGATCGCCTTGGCCTCGGGCTTCTTGAGATCCAGCGTGAGGCTTTCCTTGCCGCGATTTGCCCAGACAAAGAACGACGACTGGCCGTGCACGGAATGGTCATAGTCGCGGGCGAAATCGCCAACGAGCGGGCGTTCCACCTTGATGACGCGGGCGCCGAGATCGGCGAGCTGGCGGCTGGCGAAGGGCGCCGCTACAGCGTGCTCAAGCGCCAGAACGGTGATGCCATCAAGGGGGCGTAGGCTGGGTTTCATGGAGGGAGAATGAAGGGACCTGGCGGCACACGGGCCGGACGACAAAGTATAGGAATGGTCCTCTTCCCCCGAACAGTCGAGAATTCCTAAGGCGGCTTCGAAGTCTTCGAAACTGGCCGCATGCCTGCCCTTAGGGCGCAGCGTCCGGTGCGCCCCATTCGGCGACATACCGGATAAAGTCCCGCGTATAGGCCGGGAGCGCCTTCTGGCTCCGCACGACAATCCGCTGCTCGCGCCGGGCCCATGGCTCATCCAGGGTGACCCCTTCCACCACCCCTTGCTCAATCAGGGGACCCGCTACGGAACGTGGCACGAGGGAGATGCCGGCGCCTTCCTGTACGCAACGCATGGCCGCGGCAAAGTCGGGTGCATGCACGCGAACGCGTGGCTTGATGCCGGCACGCGCGGCCATGTCATTGAGGAAGAGGAAATTGCTGCTCTTGCTGCCGACGGATACCAGGTCGTAAGCCAATGCCTGTGCAAGGGACATCTTGTCGAGCAGCCCGGACGGGTGGCGTGCCGGAACCACGAACATCAACTCATCGACGCCATATCGAATGAACTCCAGGCCCCGCATATCGATCGCGCCGGCCACCAGTCCGACGTCCGCCCGGTCCTCGATCACTGCCCGCACGCTGTCCTCGCTGAGGTGCTCCTCCAGGTCGACATTGACGTTCGGGTACGCCGCCAGGAACCGGCTAAGCGCCGCGGGCAGGCTGGCCATGGTGCTGCTGTTGGCGTAGACACGGATATGCCCTTCAATGCCGTCGGTATGGCGCCGCATCTCCGACTGCAAGCGTTCGACGTTCTCCATGATCGCCTCGGCATAGTGCTGTACCGTCTCGCCCGCCGGCGTCAGGGCCATGCCCTTCTGTGTCCTGTTGAACAACGGGACGCCCATTGCCTGTTCGAGGTTCTTGAGGCGGTAGCTGGCCGAAGGCGCCGTCAGATGCATATCTGACGCTCCTGCCGTCACGCTCTTGGCCTGCGCAATGGCGAGGAATACTCGCAGGTCGGTGAGTTCGAAACGCACGCTTGTCTCCGTTGCCCGACAGTTCCCGGGGATGTTTAGAGGAATTCTAACGACACCCCAGGAGCTTTCGACTGGTGTCCTTGCAGGGTCCGATTCTATATTTCGGCTCGTCACGGCAGCTACCGCTGTGCTATGCGAGAAATAATCGGAGACCAACATGACTATATTCTTCCGCAGGATCGCCAGCGCGCTGGGCAGCGCCGCGACACTCCTGGCCTGGGCGTCCCCGTCAGTGGCGCAGACAGACTACCCGGTGCGGCCTGTCCGACTGATCGTTCCGTACCCCGCTGGCGGGCCGACGGACACCTTCGCCCGATCGCTGGCTGCAAGCTGGGGCCGCAAGCTGAACACCTCGGTGGTTGTCGAGAACAAGTCGGGGGCCGGCACGATAGTCGGCACCGAGCTCGCGGCGAAAGCGGCACCGGACGGCTATACGTTGCTGCTGACCACTGTCGCGCATGCCGTGAACCCAAGCATTCACGCCAGCCTGCCGTATCGCACGATCGAGGACTTTGCGCCAGTCGGGCTGGCGGCTCGTGCGCCGCTGGTGCTGGTCGTGAACAAGGGCGTCCCGGCGAAAACACTGCCGGAATTCTTCGCTTATCTGAAGTCGCGTCCCGGCCAGGTCAACTATGGCTCAGCCGGAGTTGGCAGTGCCCCGCATCTCGCCGGGGAACTGCTGAACTACACGGCAGGAACGAAAGCGGTCCACGTCCCATATCGGGGGAGTGCGCCTGCCATGGCCGATCTTATCGGTGGCCATGTCGAATTCATGATCGACAGCGCACCGACAGGGCTGGCGCAGGTGCGCGCGGGAACGGTGCGATTGCTGGGAACGTCGATGGGAAAACGCCTGCCGCAGACCAGGGAGACGCCGGCGATTGCGGAAGCCGTGTCAGGCTATGAGGCGTACACCTGGAACGCGGTATTCGTGCCAGCCCGAACACCGTCGGCAGTTGTCCAGAAGCTGGTCTCGACACTTGGCGATGCACTCAGCGATCCCGCCCTGCAAAGCAAAGCCTTCGAACTCGGATTGCAGCTGGAGACGCAGCCTACACCAGCGGGGCTCGACCAGTTCCTGCGCGCGGAACTGGAGAAGTGGAAGCGGGTGGCCGTCGCCACGAATATGAAAGCCGACTGAGCGAAACCCGCGCAGGCCAGCGCCGGAACCAACCATCAGGAATACGGAGAAGCCATGAACGCCTATCAACTTTGTCCGCAACGCTACTTTGAGGATTTCGAACTCGGAGAGCACTTCAACCTGCCGTCCCGCACCATGACCGACGCGCTGTTCGCGGCGTTCCAGCTGGCAAGCGGGGACAACCATCCGGTTCACTACGACGTCGAGTACTGCCGTGCTCTCGGCATGCCGCACATGCTGGCGCACGGCTTCCAGGTCGTGATCCAGACTGCCGCGGGGGCGGGCCTGTTTCCCCATATGGTCGAGGAGTCCCTGAAGGGCTTTATCGAGCAGAGCAGCCGCTTCCTCGCGCCTGTCTATGTCGGCGATACGTTGTACTGCCGCCTCACCGTCACCGAGCTGGTTCCCGGTCGTACGACCGGCGTGCTGGCGATGCGGTCGGAGGTGCGAAACCAGAACGACGTCTGCGTCATGGAGGGTACGCAAAGGTACTTGCTGCGCAAGCGTGTGCCGGGCAGCAGCGGGGACTGACGGGAGGTCAGCCTCCGCTGCCGGTCAGGACCGTCAGGCTGCCTGGGCCACGGGCAGGCAGACCCTCAGCAGCGTCTGCAAGCGCAGCTTGTCGAGGTGCCGGCCGATAAATACGAACTTGCTTTGCGCGGCCTCCGCGCCCCACGCATCGGCGGGATGAAAATCCATCAGCCGGTGCACGGCTTGCAGCACGTAGCGGCGGTCATCGCCCTCCACGGCCACGATCCCCTTCATCCGGAACACATCGTCCCCTTGCGCCGCGAGCAGTGCCTTCAGGCCGTGCTCCAGGCGCTGGCGGTCGAACGGCTGGTCGAACACCAGCGATACGGACGTCACCGACGGATCGTGGCGGTGGCCGTGCGCGTCGTCATCGTGCACGTGGTCGCAATGCTCGTCGCACACGTGGTCGTGATGGTCGTGGTCGTGCGCATGTTCGTGGTGGTCAGCGTGCGCGTCCGCCTGGATCGTGCCCGTGGTAAAGCCGCCGATGCCGAGGATCTTGCCCAGGTCCACCTGTGCAAAGTTTGAGCGCAGGATCTGCGCACCCTCATTCAGGCGGTGGATGCGTGCCTCCAGCCTGTCTAGCTGCGCGGCGTTCACCAGGTCGGTCTTGTTGAGGATCACGCGGTCGGCCGCCACGATCTGGTCGACGGCCTGGTTGTCGAAGCCGGTCAGTTGGGGATCATCGAGGTGGCTCTCGATATGCACCGCGTCCACCAGCGTCAGGATGCCGTCGAGCGTGACCTGCTTGGCGACTTCGTTGTCCATGAAGAAGGTGGCCGCCACCGGCGTGGGATCGGCCAGGCCGCTGGTCTCGACCAGGATATGGTCGAAGCGCTCGGGCTGCTCCAGCAGCTTCTGCAGGATGCGCACGAGGTCGGTGCGCACATCGACCACGCAGCAGATGCAGCCGTTGGTCATCTGGTAGATCTCTTCGTCGGAGGTCATCACCAGGTCGGAATCGACATCGACCTCGCCGAACTCGTTCTCGATCACGGCGATGCGGTGGCCATGCTTCTGCGTCAGGATGTGGTTGAGCAGCGTCGTCTTGCCCGAGCCGAGGAAGCCGGTAAGGATGGTGACCGGGACGGGCGGTTGTTGTGCGACGGCAGGTGCGTTCATGTTGTCTCCTGATTGGGTACTGCGTTCCCCGCTATCGCGGGGCGAAAGTTCTCTAGTTCTCTTCAGGCGGTAGCCACGTTGGGGCGCAAGCCTTGCCAGCGTTCCACCAGCCCGTCGTGCGGCACGTCGAACAGGTCCAGCACGCGCCCCACGGTGTGGTTGACGATGTCGTCCACTGACTGCGGATGTGTGTAGAAGGCCGGCACCGGCGGCACCACGATGGCGCCCATCTCGGTCACCGTGGTCATGTTGCGCAGGTGCACCAGGTGGAAGGGCGTCTCGCGCGCCAGCAGCACCAGCCGGCGGCGCTCCTTGAGCATCACGTCGGCGGCGCGGGTGACGAGGTTGTCGGCAAGCCCGGTGGCGATGGCGGCCAGCGTGCGCATGGAGCACGGCGCCACTACCATGCCGTCGCAGCGGAACGAGCCGCTGGCGATGGTGGCGCCGATGTCGCGCACGTTGTGCACCACGTCGGCCATGGCTTCGAGCTGCGGGCGCTGCAATCCCAGTTCATGGTGCGCGGTCAGCAGGCCGGACGGCGAGCAGACCAGGTGGGTCTCCCAGCCGTCCAGTGCCGACAGTGCCTGCAGCACGCGCACGCCGTACACCGCGCCGCTGGCGCCGGTAATGGCCACCACCAGGCGTTGCTTGCGGGTCATGGGGTGGCGCCTTCCTTCGCTGCCTTCTCAGCCAGTGCCTGCAGCACTTGCTCCGGCTTGATCGGGTAGTGCCGGAAGCGCACGCCGATGGCATCGAACACCGCATTGGCAATCGCCGGCCCGATCGCGACGATCGGGTCCTCGCCCACCCCCTTGGCGCCGAACGGGCCGCCGGGGTCGGGGGCCGCTTCCAGGATCACCGTGTGGATGGGTGGCATGTCCATCGCCAGCGGCATCTTGTAGTCGACGAAGTTGGCGTTGAGCGAGCGCCCGGTGCGCATATCGATCTGGTAGTCCTCATACAGCGTATGGCCGATGCCTTGCTGGATGCCGCCTTCGATCTGCCCTGCGGCAGCCACCGGGTGGATCACCTTGCCGACGTCATGCACAGGCAACACCTGCTGCACGGTGATGAAGCCGGTTTCGGTATCGACCGCCACCTCGACAAAATGCGCGGCGAATGAATACGACTTGGTCGGGTGATAGGTGGCGGTGCCCACCAGCTGCGCGGCGGGGATGCCCTTGCGCGGCATCACGGCCTCGCGCACGGTCAGGGTCGGGCCGTCGCGGTCGCGCACGGCGATCACGCCGGCGGTCAGTGTCAGGGCCTCGGGCTCGCATTCCATCAGCTTGGCCGCGCGATCGAACAGCTGGCGCTTGATCTCGCCCGCCGCCATCTGCGCGGCCTTGCCGACCATATAGGTGGTGTGGCTGGCAAAGGCGCCGATGTCCCAGGGCACCACGTCGGTATCGCCGTGCACGACCGCCACCGCTTCGAACGGCAGGGTCAGTTCTTCTGCAACGATCTGGGCGAGGGCGGTATGCGCACCGGTACCCAGCCCGGCCGCGCCGGTCAGCAGCACCACGGTGCCATCCTCATTCATCTTGATGATGGCGTTGCCCTGCTCCTTGATGCCGGGATAGGCGCTGCTGCCGTGCATTTCGCAGCCCAGGCCCCAGCCGGTGCGGATCGGGCCGTTGGTGTCGCGCGGGCGCCGGCGCAGCGCGGGCCAGTCGACCAGTTCCATGCCTTTCTCGATGCAGGCCTCCAGGCCGTGCCCGATCAGCGGATGGTTGGACGGCGCAATGTCGCCTTCGCGCACGGCGTTCTTCAGCTTCAGCCCGGCGGGGTCCAGGCCCAGGTGCTCGGCGGCCTCGTCCATCTGCACGTCGAGCGCGTAATAGGTCTGGACCACGCCATAGCCGCGGAAGGCGCCGGCGATGGGGCTGTTGGTGTAGACGCAGCGGCCTTCGAGCAACACGTTGTCGCAGCGGTACAGCGAGACCATGGCGGCGGTGCCGACATTGGTCACACCCGGGCCATGCGAGCCATAGGCGCCGGAGTTGAACACCACTTTGGCCTGGCGCGCGGTGATGGTGCCGTCGTTGCGGAAGCCTTGCTTGAGCCAGATCTTCGCCGGATGGCGCGTGCGCCCGCCGAGGAAGGTTTCCTCGCGCGTGTATTCCATGCGCACCGGGCGGCGCGTCTCGCGCGCCAGCAGCGCGCACAGGAACTCCTGCTGGAATAGGTCCTGCTTGGCGCCGAAGCCGCCGCCCATGTGGTCGACCAGCACGCGCACCTTGTGCAGCGGCAGGCCCAGCACCTCGGCCATGATGCCGCGCACCATGAAGGCGGTCTGGGTGGAGATCCACACCGTCAGGTTGCCGTTGCCGTCCCAGCTGGTGGTGCAGACGTTGGGCTCCATGTAGGCGGGGGTGGGGCGGCCGCCTTCGTAGATGCCTTCGAGGATGAAGTCCGCCTCGGCAAAGCCCGCTTCGACGTCGCCGCGCTTGATGATCACCGGCGGCAGCACCAGGTTGCCGCCGGGTTCGCGGTCGTGGATGCGCGGGGCGTCAGAGCGCTCGGCGTCCTCGGTGGTGAAGACGGCGGGCAGCGTTTCGTACTCGACTTCGATCAGCTCGACCGCGCGCTCGGCGATCTCTTCGCTGATGGCGGCCACCGCGGCGACGCCTTCGCCCCAGTAGCGCACCTTGTCGTCCAGGATGTACTGGTCGCAGGTCACCGAGGCGGAGCGCGGGTGGGGCGAGCCGGCGTGCAGCACGCGCGGCACGTTCTCATGGGTCAGCACGGCTTTGACGCCTGGCAATGCCAGCGCACGCGAGGTGTCGATGCGGTGGATTTTCGCGTGCGCGAGGTTGCAGCGCTTCATCTTGCCGAACAGCAGGCCGGGGAAGGGCATGTCGGCAACGTATCTGGCGTTGCCGGTGACCTTGTCGAGCAGGTCGGTGCGCTTGACGCTGTGTCCGATCACGGCGTGGGTCATCATGCCTCCTCGCTGGCGCGGGCCTTGCAGCCCGCGAATTCCATGGCCTCGGCGGTCCTCTCGATGGCCTCGATGATCTTGGTGTAGCCGGTGCAGCGGCAGATATTGCCGGCAATGGCAAAGCGGATTTCGTCGCGCGTGGGACGCGGGTTCTCGTCCAGCAGCGCCTTGGCCATCACCACGAAGCCCGGCGTGCAGAAGCCGCACTGCGCGGCGCCGCACTGCATGAACTGCTCCTGGATCGGGTGCACGGTGTCGGGCGCGGGCTGCACGCCTTCGATGGTGGTGATGTGGCAGCCGTGCGCTTCGGGCGCCAGCACCAGGCAGGAATTCATCGGCTGGCCGTCGATGATGACGGTGCATGAACCGCATTCGCCCACGTCGCAGCCCTTCTTGGTGCCGGTCAGGCAGGCGTCGTTGCGCAGGGCGTCGAGCAGCGTGCCGTGCGGTTCCACCGCCAGTTCGCGCGGTTCGCCGTTGATGACGAGTTCGATTATCTTTCGCATGTTGCGGCCTCCAGGGCTTGCTCCAGGGCGCGGCGGGTCAGCACGCTGACCATCTGCCGCCGGTAGGCTTCGCTGGCGCGCACGTCGCTGATGGGGCGCGCTTCGCCCATGGCGGCGTGCGCGGCCTGCAGGACCAGGGCGTCCGTCACGCGCTGGCCGCGCAGCACCTGCTCGGCACGCACGGCGCGTACCGGGGTCGGGCCGACCGCTGCCAGCACGATGCCGACCTCGGCGCAGTGGCCGTTCTCGACTGTCAGTGATACCGCCACGCCGACGGTGGCCAGTTCCATCTGCACGCGGCGGCCATGCTTGAGGTAGACCTTGCCGGTGTGGGGGCGCGGCGCCGGCACGGTGATGCGGGTGACGATCTCGTCCGGCGCGATGGCGGTCTTGCCGACGCCGGTGACGAAGTCCTCGACGCGCAGCTCGCGCGAGCCTGACAGGCCATACAGGTGTACCGAAGCACCGTCCGCCACCAGCGGCGCGATCGAATCGGCCGACGGTGACGCGCGGCAGACGTTGCCCACCACGGTGGCGCGATGGCGCACCTGGATCGAGGCGAAGTCCGTCACGGCTTTCGCCAGGCTGGCGTAGTGGCGCTGCACGAAGCCCGAGGTCTCCACCGCGCGCGTGGTCACCAGCGCGCCGATGCGCAGGCCGTTGACGGGGTCGAACGTCAGCACGTCCATGCCCGGGATCTTCTTGATGTTGATCACCTGCTCGGGCTTGCGCACGGACTCCTTGATCTGGACCAGCAGGTCCGTGCCGCCGGCCAGCACGCTGGCCTTGCCGCCGCACCGGTGCAGCATGGCCGAGGCTTCCGCCAGCGTTGCCGGTTCGAAATATTCAAACGCTCTCATTGCTCCTCCTGGTCTGTGCCATCGGCGTCTGCCTGTCGTGTGGGGCGCGCACCGTTGAAGTCATCATGGGCGGATGGGCTTCATCGGTAAAGACCCGGAAACGGATTAATTGATCGTGTTACCCTCTGAATCAGACGCGCCGGCCAATCTGGCAAGACAAGTGCGCACCCCGACATCCCGGAGGTAGACAACGTGCCCAACATCAGCAACATGAACGTGTCGCTGCGCCAGCTGCGCGCGTTCATCGCCGTGGCGCAGGAGCGCCACTTCACCCGCGCGGCCGAGAAGCTGGACCTGTCGCAGTCGTCGGTCAGCGCGCTGATCCACGAGCTGGAAGGCAACCTCGGCCTGAAGCTGTTCGACCGCCACACGCGCCAGCTGCACATCACGCAGGCGGGCGCGGAGCTGCTGCCGCTGGTGAAGAAGGCGGTGGCCGATATCGACAGCGTGATCGAGAACTCCAGCGAGCTGCGCACGCTGGGGCGCGGGCGCGTGTCGATCTCGGCGTCGTCGATCCAGGCGGCGCTGATGCTGCCGCGCGTGATCCGCGAGTTCTGCGTGAGCCATCCCGGCGTGAAGGTGGAACTGCACGACGTGTCCGAGCATGAGGTGACCAAGATGGTCAGCTCGGGCGAGGTGGATTTCGGCATCGGCACCATTCCCGAGGGCCAGCCCGACCTGAGCGCCCACCGGCTGATGTCCGATCCCTTCGTGATCGTGATGCCGGCGCATCATCCGCTGCGGCGGCGCAAGACGCTGCGCTGGGAAGACGTGGCGGGCCTGCCCGTGATCGGGCCGCACAAGGGCAACCCGATCCGCGACTGCCTGGATACCGCTCTGGCCGCGCGCGGCATTTCGCTGCAGCGGGTGCACGAGGTGTTCCTGCCGCTGACCATGGTGGGCATGGTGGATGCCGGGCTGGGCATCGCGGTGATGAGCGCGGCGGTCACGCGGCTGACTTCCGCGCTGGGGCTGGCCACGGTGATGCCGACCGATCCGGTGATCCACCGCGAGATCTCGCTGCTGGTGCACGCGGACCGGTCGCTGTCACCGCCGGCCCAGGCTTTCCGCGACCTGCTCATGCGCTTTCGCGCCAAGCTGGCCGACGCAGCCTGACTACGTCAGGCCGGCTCCTTCGCCAGCCCGTGGGCCTGGGGGACCGGCGAGCGGGCGTTGAACAGCAGGTTCAGCAGCACCGCGGTCAGCGTGCCGAGCAGGATGCCGTTCTGGCAGAACTTGGCCAGCAGCTCCGGCATCTGCGCGAAGAACTTGTCCGACACCAGCGGGATCATGCCCAGCGCTACGCTGACGGCGACGATATAGGCGTTCTTCTTGTTCTCGACAAAGTCCACATGGCCGAGGATGCGCACGCCGGTGGCGGCCACCATGCCGAACATCACCAGCGCGGCGCCGCCCAGCACGTATTGCGGGATCGAGGCGGCAAAGAAGGCCAGCTTGGGCAGGCAGCCCAGCACGATGAGGATGCCGCCGGCGGTGGCGCAGACCCAGCGGCTGCGCACGCCGGTGACCTGCACCAGCCCCACGTTCTGCGCGTACGAGGTGTAGGTGAAGGTGTTGAACACCGCTCCCACCAGCGCGCCCACGCCGTCGGCACGCAGGCCGCGCGCGAGGTCGTCGCAGCCCACCGGGCGGCCCACGATCTCGCCTAGCGCCAGGAACTGGCCCACGCCCTCGATCATGATCACGATCATCACCACGCACAGCGTGACCGCGGTCATGGCATCGAAGGTGGGCCAGCCGAAGTGGAAGGGCGTGATGAACTCCACCCAGTGCGCGTTGTGCAGGCCGTCGAAGTTGACCTTGCCCAGCGACAGCGCGATCACGAAGCCCACCGCGATGCCGATCAGCACCGCCACGTTGCACAGGAAACCCCTGGCAAAGGCCACCAGCGCCAGCACCGTGCACAGCACAGCGGTGGCGATGGCGATGTTCACCGGCAGGCCGAAGTTGGGATTGGGCACGGGGCCGGCCGCCGTGTTGATGGTCGGGTTGCCGCCCGCCGCCCAGTTGATGCCGACGCGCATCAGCGAGACGCCGATCACCAGCACCACCGTGCCGGTCACTACCGGCGGGAACCAGCGCACCATCTTGCCGACATAGGGCGCGGCAATGTAGGTGAAGATGCCCGCCACCATCACCGCGCCGAACACGGCCGGCAGGCCCAGCGACGGATTGGAGCCGGTGGCGATGATCGGTGCGATGGCGGTGAAGGTGACGCCCATCATCACCGGCAGGCGGATGCCGACCTTCCAGATGCCGATGCTCTGGATCATCGTCACCAGGCCGCAGCAGAACAGGTCCGCGGCGATCAGGAAGGCCACCTGGTCCTTGGGCAGCTTGAGGGCGCCGCCGATGATCATCGGCACGGCAATGGCGCCGGCATACATCACCAGCACGTGCTGCAGGCCAAGGGCCAGCAGGCGGGTCGGGGGCAGGACCTCGTCGACGGGATGCACGGGGGCATTCCCTTGCGTAGGCAGGGTGGAATTCATACTGTCTCCTTTGGTCGGTACCACGCCGGTCGCGCATTGCGCTCACGTGTCGCCAAGGTCGCCGGCAGTTTCCTTTCCGGGATGGTCAGTGGCCATCCTTCTCGTGCGATGCCCGCGCCTGTCCTGTCTTGTCAGTCCAGCATGACAGCGGCGGCGGGAAGGTACAACGTTCGCGGCGGATTTATCGATCGGGTGAAACGATGAGTCCGCCAGTTTCAGCGGGTTATCCCTTACGGCACGTGGGAGCCCGCGCGTTCCAGCCGCTTCAGCAGTGCTGCCGCGCGCTCCATCGCGGCAGGGTCGATGCGAGCGCGGATACCGTCGAAGGCAGGTCCGCGCGTGGCGTCCAGTCCCATGCGTGATGTGGTGCCCACACCCGAGGCCGAGGGGTCGAGTGCGCTGCCAGGCAGGCCGTCGACCACCACCACGTCCAGGTGCGGTTGCAGGTGCGTGGCCATCGCCCACAGCACTTCTTCATCGCGGGTGATGTCGACGTCCTCGTCCACCGCGACCACCGTCTTCAGGTACGGATCCCAGCCGAGCAGGCCCAGCATCACCTGGCGCGCCTCGCCTGGGCGGCTCTGGCGCAGCGCCACGTAGGCGTGAAAGTGCGTACCGGAGCTGGGGTAGTGCACGGCGGTGACGCCGGGGAAGCGCTCCCTGAGCTTGTCGACCATCTCCGATTCGCGCGGGATGCGGCCCAGGTTCAGGTGTTCGGCCGAGTTGCCGCCGACCACGTCGACCAGCCATGCATCGGTGCGGCGCATCACGCTTTCCACGCGCAGCAGGTTGTTGGTCGAGCGGTCCGACGAATAGCCGGTGAATTCACCGAAGGGGCCTTCGTCGACGCGCGCGTCGGGATCAATCACGCCTTCAAGCACGATCTCCGCATGCGCCGGCACCAGGATGCCGTGGCGCGGCGTGCGTACCGCTTCCAGCGGCGCGCCGAACAGGCCGCCGGCAACGTGGCGCTCGTCCACGCCGTAGGGCAGCCGCGCAGCGCCGGCCAGCATGAACAGCGGATGCGCGCCGATCACCATGGCCACCGGCAGCGGCCGGCCCAGTTCGGTGGCGCGCTGCTGCATGCGCCACAGGTGCCCGCGCGAATGCAGGCTGGTGGCGATCTCGGTCGGCGAGTGCAGCATCGAGCGGTGGTAGCTGGCGTTGCCGATGCCGGTGTCGGGGTCTTCCGCGATCAGGATCGCGTTGGTGATGTATGGGCCGCGGTCGGTGGCGAAGTGCTTGATCGCCGGGATCGTGCGCAGGTCGATGTGTTCAGTCTCGACATGGCCGGTGACGGCGCCGCTGTCCAGCACGCGCGGCGCCACCATGCGGCGGCTGCGGGTCTGGTATTCGCCATGGATGCCGGCGGGCGCCACGCCGCCCAGCATGCGCCCCACGCGCTCGCGCGAGGCGAAGAGGTTGGTCGCCAGCGACGTGCCCAGCCCTTCGACATGGTCGAACAGCAAGGCCGGATGGCGGCCCTGCGCGGCCAGCGCCCACACCAGTGCGGTCGGGTCCTGGTCCGCGCCGACCGGCTCGCGGATATGCAGCACGTCTTCGGGAAAGGCCTCGCGGTAGGCGGCCAGGAACTGGTGGAAGTCCTGCGAGGTGTCGTGAAAGGGCTTGCGCGCCGATGCCGCTGAGGCGAAGGGCGCTGAGGGTGAGTTCATGGATCGGCTCCTGTGGTCAGGGTTGGCCAGGGCGAAGGCTGCCCCGGGGGGGGCGGGGGGGCTCCCGGCCGCCGTGCCGTGCCTGCCTGCCGAACAGCTAGCGACTACATGTCAGCGCGTGCTGGCGTACGTATCCTTCAGCCGCGCCAATGCCTCTTGCTGCGTCCTGGGCGGCGCCGTGGTCTCGATGCCGACCAGCCGGGCGATGTTGTTGCCCATGTAGTCCTCCAGCCCGTCCTCGTCCAGGTCCATGCCCTGCGGCGCGGGACCGCACAGCATCTCCAGCTCGCGCAGCCACATGCCGGGCTCGTTGGGCGGGGTGTCGGTGCCGAACACGATCTTGTCGCGCGGCAGCTGGCGCGCGAACTCGACGATGCGCGACTGGAAGCACCAGCCCGATTCGCAATACACGTTGGGCGTGTCCATTGCCATCCAGAAGGCCTCGAACGAGTAGTTGCCGCCGGTCTGGATGCCGAAGTGGCCGATGATGAAATTGACCATCGGGAATTCGCGGATGATCGGGTAGAACATCGTCGGGATGGTGTACGGGCCGTCGCCGGTGTGGATCAGCACCACCACGTTGTACTTGGCGCAGACCTTCATCGCCGGGCGCAGCCAGTCCAGCGCGCGGTCGGGGCGGTAGCCGTGCATGTTGGCATGCAGCTTGAGCATCTTGAAGCCGTATTCCTTGACGTGGAATTCCAGCTCCTGCGCGCCTTCTTCCGGGCCCCAGCGCGGGTTGAAGGTGAAGTTGCCGATAAAGCGGTCGGGGTACTTCTGGCAGAGCTCCGCGATGTAGGCCATGTAGTCGCGGATGCCTTCGCGCCCGCGGCGGTTGCCGTCGCGGTAGCCGGTGTTGCCCGGCGGCGGCTGGATAAAGCCCATGTCGATGCGGCGCGGCTTGCCGTTGATCATGTAGGGGCCGTCCATCATCTTGAGCATGCGCTCGCCGTTGAAGGGCTCGCCGGTGTGGCGCCAGGCCTCGTCGACGAGATTGGTCGGGTGCAGATGGGTATCGATAATCATGTTGTGTGCTCCGGAGTCCGTTGTCGGTGGCGCGGGCCTGTGCGCTTACGCGGCCAGGCGTGCTTTCGCTTCTTCGAGCGTGCGCGGGACCGGCGTCGGTTCCAGGCCGATCATCCGGGCGACGTTGTTGCCGAGGTAGTCTTCCAGCGTGTCTTCATCCAGGTTCAGGCCCTGCGGCGGCTCGAAGCACAGCACTTCCAGCAGGCGCAGCCACATGCCGGGCTCGTTGGGCGGGGTGTCGGAGCCGAACAGGATCTTGTGCTTGGGCAGCACCTTGGCGAACTCGACGATGCGCGACTGCAGGCACCAGCCCGATTCGCAGTACACGTTGGGCATGTCCATGGCCATCTGGAACGGCTCGAAGCAATACACGCCGCCGGTCTGCACGCCGAAGTGGGCCATGATGAAGTTCACCGTCGGGAACTCCTTCATCATCGGCACCCATTCGGTCGGGATGCTGTAGGGGCCGTCGCCGGTATGCAGCTTGACCAGCACGCCCAGCTCGGCGCACTTCTGCAGTGCCGGGCGCAGCCAGTCGAGGGCGCGGTCCGGGCGGTAGGCATGCATGTTGGCCTGGAACTGGACCATCTTGAAGCCCAGCTTCCTCACGTAGTGCTCCATGGCGTTGACGCCGTTCTCGACGCCGCAGCGCGGGTTGTAGACGAAGCAGCCGATAAAGCGTTCCGGATACTTCTTCACCATCTCCGCGGTGTAGGCCATGTACGCGTCGATGGACTCGCTGCCTGACTTCACGCCGTCGGTGTAGGTGTAGATGGTGTTGCCCTGCGGGGGCTGGATAAAGGCTTTGTCGATGCGGCGCGGCTTGCCGTTGATGGTGAACGGGCCGTCCATCATCTGGATCAGGCGCTCGCCGGTGAACGGGTCGCCGTCGTGGCGCCAGGCCAGGTCCACCAGGTTGGTCGGATAACAGCTGGTGTCGATGATCATGGGAGATCCCCTAACAATGACTAGGTTGGACACGCATGCGGCGGGCGTGCGCGAACAACGCCGCGGGGCCGGCCTTGCATGCTGCTATCGGGAGTCTTTGTCAGGGGAGCTGTTGGACCACTGCGCCACCGACGAAACCCTCCGTCAGTGAGCAATCTCCAGTTGAACCTCGCGGCATTGCGCCGCTGCTGTCCAATCGACCGCTTCTACCCACGCGCTCTTTATACCTAGCGCGCAAGCGTTGCGTCAAGCGCATCATGTGTTGCGCCGCACGAACAGCGGGCGCACGTGCATTCCAACCATGGTACGAATCCGCTACATTGCATAAACCGTGGTGGCAGGCCCGCCGGCGCGGGGCAGGGAGAACTCGGGCCGATTGCTTTGAACGGGGTTTATCACGGGGAAGGGTGAAAAACATGCACGGCAACTATGCGGTGATGGCGGGGGCCATGCTGTCTGTTGCGCTGTCGATGGCGCTGGGCGGCTGCGGCGGGGATGGGGGCCAGACGGAGATGGTGTCGCCGACTGCGACGACCACGGCGGCCACGACAACAAAATACGGGGTCACGGAAACCACCACCAGCGCCACCACGCGCTGGGCACCGGCGCTGACCGATACCTGGCAGATCCAGCTGACCGGCAAGCTCAACACCAGCTATGCGGTGACTGCCTATGACTTCGACCTGTTCGATACGCCGCAGGCCACTATCGCTGCGCTCAAGGCCCAGGGCCGGCGCGTGATCTGCTATTTCTCCGCGGGCAGCTCCGAGGACTGGCGCCCCGACTACAACCAGTTTGCCGCCGCGGACATGGGCGCGCCGCTGTCGGGCTGGGCGGGCGAGCGCTGGCTCGATACGCGCTCGGCCAACGTGCGCCGCATCATGCAGGCGCGCATGGACCTGGCGGTCAGCAAGGGCTGCGACGCGGTCGATCCGGACAACGTCGATGGCTATACCAACAGCACCGGCCTGCCGCTGACGGCCGAGACCCAGCTCGACTACAACCGCTTCCTGGCGGCCGAGGCGCATGCGCGCGGGCTGGCGGTGGGGCTGAAGAACGATGTGGAGCAGGTGGCGGACCTGGCGGCGAGCTTCGATTTCGCCATCAACGAGCAGTGCTTCCAGTACCGGGAGTGCGGCGCCTATACGGCGTTCACGGGGCAGGGCAAGCCGGTGTTCCAGATCGAGTACGCCACCAAGTACAAGGACGCGGCCACGCGCGCCGGGCTGTGCGCCAAGGCGCAGGCCGCCAACCTGCGCACGCTGGTGTTGCCCAAGACCCTGAACGGCTCGTTCCGCTACGCCTGCGACGCCTGAGTGCCTGCGCCGGCGGGGGCGGCGCGTTCCAGCTCCCGCCAGGCCAGGTAGAGCCGGGTATCGAATTCCAGCTGGTGGTAGCGCGGCTCCATGTGTTCACAGAGCCGGTAGAAGGCCTTGTCGTGATCGCTCTCCTTCAGGTGGGCGAGCTCGTGCACGACGATCATGCGCAGGAATTCCGGCGGCGCTTCCTTGAACAGCGACGCCACGCGGATTTCCTTCTTGGCCTTGAGCTTGCTGCCCTGCACGCGCGAGATCGCGGTGTGCAGGCCCAGCGCACGCTGGGCCGAATCGAGGCGCGCATCGAAGCCGACCTTGTGCAGCGGCGGCGCGCTGCGCAGATATTCCTGCTTGATGTCCGTGGTGTACTCGTACAGCGCGCGGTCGGTCTGCACGGTATGGCGCCCGGGGTAACGGCGGGCGATATGGTCCCCGAGCCGGCCGGCGGCGATCAGCTCGCGCACCTGCTCCAGCACGCCGGGCGGGTAGCCGCCCAGGAAGCGCATCGGGTCCTTGCCGGCGGGGCGCCAGGTTTCCCTCACGGCAGTGGCCTGCTCAGTGGTGGTGATGGTGGTGCATCCAGCTGTTGTCCAGCGAGTTGACGAAGGACTCGACCGCGTCCTTGTCGCCGGTGGCGTGACGCATCATCTCGCCGCACTTGCAGAAGCCCTGGTACGGGGTGATGTGCGAGCAGGCCGACGTCTTCTGCAGGTACAGCGTGACGGGTTTGGTGCACTTCTTGCACTTGAACTTCAGGGTCAGGGCGGGTTTGCTCATGGCGATGGCTCGGGAAATCGGCGAAAAATCGAACCTGTCATTGTACCGGCCAGGGCGGAATCGAGCAGCGCTGCCTCAGCGCGCCGCGCCTGCCTGATACACTCCCGCCATTCCCGAACAACCCTCCAACACGCACCCATGGCACAGTACGTTTTCACCATGAACCGCGTGGGCAAGATCGTCCCGCCCAAGCGTCACATCCTGAAGGACATCTCGCTGTCGTTCTTCCCCGGCGCCAAGATCGGCGTGCTGGGCCTGAACGGCTCGGGCAAGTCCACGGTGCTCAAGATCATGGCCGGCCTCGACAAGGAAATCGAGGGCGAAGCCACGCCGATGCCGAACCTGAACATCGGCTACCTGCCGCAGGAACCGCAACTCAATCCCGAGCAGACCGTGCGCGAATCGGTGGAAGAGGCGCTGGGCGGCGTGTTCGAGGCGCGCAAGAAGCTCGACGAGATCTACGCGGCCTATGCCGAACCGGACGCCGACTTCGATGCACTGGCCGCCGACCAGGCCAAGTACGAAGCCATCCTGGCCGCCAGCGACGGCAACAATGTCGAACTGCAGCTGGAAATCGCCGCCGACGCGCTGCGCCTGCCGCCGTGGGACGCCAGGATCGAGCATCTCTCCGGCGGTGAAAAGCGCCGCGTGGCGCTGTGCCGCCTGCTGCTGTCGCGCCCCGACATGCTGCTGCTGGACGAGCCGACCAACCACCTGGATGCGGAATCGGTGGAATGGCTGGAACAGTTCCTGACGCGCTTTCCGGGCACCGTGGTGGCCGTGACCCACGACCGCTACTTCCTCGACAACGCCGCCGAGTGGATCCTGGAACTGGACCGCGGCCAGGGCATCCCCTGGAAGGGCAACTACAGCTCGTGGCTGGACCAGAAGGAAGCGCGCCTGAAGCAGGAAGAGGCCAGCGAATCGGCCCGCCAGAAGGCGCTGCACAAGGAGCTGGAGTGGGTGCGCCAGAACCCGAAGGGCCGCCAGGCCAAGTCCAAGGCGCGTCTGGCCCGCTTTGACGAACTGAACAGCCAGGACTACCAGAAGCGCAACGAAACCCAGGAAATCTTCATCCCGGTGGGTGAGCGCCTGGGCAACGAGGTGATCGAGTTCGACGGCGTGAGCAAGGGCTACGGCGACCGTCTGCTGATCGACAACCTCAGCTTCAAGGTGCCGCCGGGCGCCATCGTCGGCATCATCGGCCCGAACGGTGCCGGCAAGTCGACCTTCTTCCGCATGCTGACCGGCAAGGAACAGCCCGACAGCGGCGAGATCAAGATCGGGCCGACCGTGAAGATGGCCTTTGTCGACCAGAGCCGCGACGCGCTTGATGGCACCAAGACCGTGTTCGAAGAGATCTCGGGCGGCTCCGACATCCTGACGGTGGGCAGGTACGAAACGCCGTCGCGCGCCTATATCGGCCGCTTCAACTTCAAGGGCGGCGACCAGCAGAAGCAGGTCGGCACGCTGTCGGGCGGCGAACGCGGCCGCTTGCACATGGCCAAGACGCTGATTGCGGGCGGCAACGTGCTGCTGCTGGACGAACCGTCCAACGACCTTGACGTGGAAACGCTGCGGGCGCTGGAAGATGCGCTGCTGGAATTCGCGGGCTGCGTGATGGTGATCTCGCACGATCGCTGGTTCCTGGACCGGATTGCTACGCACATCCTGGCGTTCGAGGGGGACTCGCATGTGGAGTTCTTCCCCGGCAACTACCAGGAATATGAGGCGGACAAGAAGCGGCGGCTGGGTGAGGAAGGGGCCAAGCCCAAGCGGATTCGGTATAAGCCGATTGTGCGGTGAGCGTTGTGGAGGGGAGTTAATTCGCCGTTCGCGTTTTCGCGCGAATGGCGAATGGCGAATGACGCAGTGTTGTCGCAAGTCCTGCAGGACGGGAGGAGTGATGATGAAATCTGGCAGGTCTCCAGTTTCCCTATATCTGACGAAATCCGAAATCGCCGAGCTAAGGCGGAACAAGAAACGCATCTCAGACTTGGCTCGAAAGGCATTCAGCTCGATGAACCTGAAGGGCAAATAAAGCCCCTTGGGCCCGAGCGGCGCCAGCGGTGAGCAGACAGCGCTCGTGCCATAAGCAAAAGCCCCGACTCAAATGAGCGGGGCTTTCTGCTGAGTAATCCCTGCGACCATTCTTCGGCCTTCTACGGCATTCTCCTAGCCCGCTTTCACCAGCCTAACCCGCGTAATCTCCGACGGCGCCCCAAACCGCTTCGGCGGCCCCCAATACCCGGTGCCACGGCTGATATAGATCCACAGTGAACCATGCCGCACCAGTCCGGCGGTGTATGGCTGCTGCATCGGCACGAACAGGTTCCACGGCCAGAACTGGCCGCCGTGGGTATGGCCGGACAACTGCAGGTCGAAACCGGCTTCCGCCGCGGCGGCAGCGGTGCGTGGCTGGTGGGCCAGCAGCACGCGCGCGCCGGCGTGTGCCGGGGCGCCGGCGATGGCGCGGTGCGGGTCGCTGCGGTGGCTTTCGTGGAAGCGGCCGGCGGAGTAGTCGGTGACGCCGCCAAGTACCAGCGCGTCGCCGTCGTGCTGCAGCACCACATGTTCGTTCATCAGCACGCGCACGCCCAGGCGGCGCAGCTCAATGATCCACGGCTCCGCGCCGGAGTAGTACTCATGGTTGCCGGTGACGAAGTAGGTGCCGTGGCGCGCCTGCAGCCGGGCCAGCGGCGCGGTGTGGGCGGATAGTTCGCGCACGGTGCCGTCGACCAGGTCGCCGGTGATGGCGACGGCGTCGGCCTGCAGGCTGTTGACGCGGTCGACGATGCGGTCGAGGTAGGGCCGCTTGATGGTGGGCCCGACATGGATGTCGCTGATCTGGGCGATGGTGAAACCATGCAGGGCGTCGGGCAGGCCGGCCACGGGCACGTCGACTTCGACCACGCGCGCCAGCCGGCGGGCATTGATATAGCCGGCCAGCGTGACCAGCAGCGCCAGCAGCGGCACCGCCACCGCACTGCCCGCGGACAGGCCGGGCGCGTGCCAGCCGAGCAGTTGCCCGGCCAGCCAGGCCGCCGCCAGCGCCACGTCGCGTACCAGCGTCAGCACCAGCAGGGATGAGAAGAATCCCATTGCCAGCATGCCGATCCAGGAAACCAGGTCCGACCAGGGCTGGCTGACGCGCCGCGCCAGCAGCCCGGCCGGCAGCAGGGCGCAGGAGAGGGCCAGCCAGGAGACGGCCAATGCCTTGACCGCCATCGGCACCGGCATCGCCGGCAGCAGGCGCAGCCCGATATAGCCGTGCAGCAGGGCTGTCACGAGGGCGGCGGTCAGGATGGTGGTGCGTGGAGGCATGGGGGCGGGCCTGGGC